>CABUTP010000099.1 GCA_902494545.1 uncultured Collinsella sp.
AACGAGAGCGATGCCCATTCCTGCTTGTCCTCGAGTGCGCGGAACAGCTCGGCCAGGTCCAAGCGATAGTTGCAGTTCATGGGGTCCCAACGCACAGCCTGCATCAGGGCATTACGAGCGCTCACATAATCCTGCTGGCGAATGTAGGCAAACGCCATGTCAGAGTACAGGCGGTCAAACGGCACCTCGACCTGCACGAGCTCGCGCGGATCCTTCTCCACGCGGCGATAGGCCAAGCGCTCAAACTTGCTATCGAAGCTAAAGTATTGGCGCTTCTCCTCCGTCTTGCACTCGGCGTCGATATACTCCTCGGCGAGCTCCACCAGGCGCTCCAACAGCGGCGTCGCCGTAGCCAGGTCGCCCTGTGCCAGATAGTTCTCGGCATACGTGATGTCTTGCAAGCTGATGGGCAGATCCATGGCTACTCCTCGATCTGAGCGAAACACGGCAGAGGCCGCATATACGGTCGATACACAAAACCCGGGTCTCTTGCGAGGCCCGGGCATTCATTTTGTGGTAGCCCGTACCAGATTCGAACTGGTGATCTCCGCCTTGAGAGGGCGGCGTCCTAAACCGCTAGACGAACGGGCCATATGTAGCAAATGCAATGGCTGGGATGGAGGGAGTCGAACCCCCATTGACGGAACCAGAATCCGCTGTCCTGCCATTAGACGACATCCCAATGACTGCATTGCTGCGCTCGGCTGTGCCTTTGCGCAAGAAAGAAATATACGGGAAGTCCCGCCATGACGCAAGCCCCAATTTTGACTTTTTTGAAATTCGGTCAAATTGGCCTAATTTCGTCCAACCCGTGAAGGACCTGTGAAGCCGACCGCTATACACGAAGGGCAAAACGCCGCGAGCGGTAGCCGTCAACCGTTGGCAGATTCTACCGCGAAAACGACAGCACCAGGCAACACAATCGAAGTATCAATGATCGCGTAGATATCGAGGCGCCATGGACGAAGAGCTTGATTACCTATGGGAGACCCTGGGCCTCGAGATCACTGCTGGCCCTTGGCCCGAACGGAACAAAATCCATCCCGCACTGCGCCCCGCCATCACGGTGATGCAGGCAAACTACCGCCGCGCCTCATTTTTGATCATGCGGACGTCATGGCATGCGGCGCTCCCCGACCTCAAGCGCATCCAGGCAAGCCTCGTCGAGCTGTCCGGCATGCCGACCGTCATATCCGAGACGAACCTGGAGCGGCGACAGCGCGAGCGCCTGCAGCGGCAACGGATTCCGTTTATCTGCCCCGGCATTCAGGCATACCTGCCCTTTATGGACGAAGAGTACTGGAGCGACACGCCCGACAAGCACGTAAAGATCTACGACCCACACGAATGGGCGCAGCTGAAGGACTGACTGGGGCAGGCCCACCCTGGAGCAGGCCCGCCGGCGGAAAGTGCGTCCCAGATTTCAAGCTCAAACTGGTCCACACTTTCCCGTAGAGCCTCCAACCGGAAACCGTGTCCCAGAATCAGCGCTCGAAACGGGATGTCATTTCCGATAGAGCGCTCAACCGGAAAGCACATCCCAGAATCAGCGCTCAAAACGGGACGTGCTTTCCGCAGCCGCTACAGCAACGCCTCGGCCCAAGCCGCTTCCCTAAAGCCGGGAATCGCAAAGTCGTCGCCCACCAGCAGCGGACGCTTAACCAGCATGCCGTCGGTCGCCAGCAGCTCGCAGCATTCCCGGTCCGTCATACCCGCATCCAGGCGCGCCTTCAGGCCCAGCTCTCGATATTTCATGCCCGACGAGTTAAAGAAACGTCGCACCGGCAGCCCCGAACGAGCAATCCAGGTCGCAAGTTCATCGGCCGCGGGATTGTCCGTAACGATATCGCGGTCGATATACTCAACCCCATGTTCGTCCAGCCATGCCTTGGCCTTTTTGCAGGTCGAGCACTTGGGATATTCAACAAACAGTACGGTCATGGGAATCCTCCGAATATAGATCGGCCAACGCAGGTACATACCTTACGAGGCGCCTTCGCATGATGGGACAATTGTAGCCCACGGGTCACACGCTAAACGAACCGTACCCCGAATCCGCGTTTGATGAACGGTAGCAACTCTATTGCCTCGGGCGTGATATGGCCCGCAACGTTCATGCGCTCGTCACCGGGAAGATCGACCCGCGCAATCTCAAGCTCGCCTTCGTAGCGCCCATAGCCGCTATTGCTCACAGCGATCGACCCCGTCTTTCGCGGCAGGCCGGCACCGGTATCCGCTGGCACGGAATCCGGTTTAAGCGTCGTGCGCGACTCCTGAGACCTAAAGATGAGGGCGCTCGAATCGGGCCGGTCGTGATGAATCTGCCCACGTACATAGGCATAGCCGGACTCAAGCTCGCATTGCAAATCCACGTATCCGACGGAAACTTGAGCAAACTGCGCCCAACCCGCTTCGGAAAGATCGGGGTCGCCGACCAAAACAATGTCGCAATCGGCGCCATGTGCGAGCTCAAGCATGTTGAGGGCAACCTTTGACGCGCGACCGCGCTGCGCCTCGGCCGTCGGCAGTCCCTCGAATACCGGCCCGCGAACGTTAGCATCACCCGGCACAAAAGCCATGATTTCGAATCCAAGCGCCGCAAGACGAAGATTCGTCCGAGCAATGTCCTCCAGAGCTAAACCGGTATAAGGCTTGGGATAAAAATTGTGGCAGGCGGCAAAACGAGTCACATCGGCACCGGCTTCTCGCCACGATGCGATTTCATCAGAACTCACCGTCGATGCATTGACCACAATGCGAAATACACCGGACAGCTCCGCGACCCGCTGGGCGCTAAAGCCATAGTCCAAACGAAGGTATTCCAGCCCCAGATTGCGCAGATCCTCGATACACTCAAGCCCGAGCAAATCGCACGTGCGCGGCCCCACATCGGCAATGAGCGCAATGCCGCGGGCGGAAAGCAGCGACAGCACATGACGGACCTTATCGGCATATGCCGCTCCCCCATCCTCGGGAATATGCAGCGAGGTAAACGCATAGCGCGCACCCGCCGCGGCACCACGCTCAATCGTCCGCTCAATATCCTGCAGAGGGCTGGAAAGATAAATCGAAATACCCGTTTTCACGCTTCAACGCTCCTTTAAAAAAGGCCGGCGGAGCAGTTAGCCCCGCCGGCACAACCATAGCATCAAGAGATCTGCGGCACGTCAAGACGTTCGAATGACATGGCGCGCAGCATCAGGCTACTCGCCAAAAAACTCGTTGATCTTCTGCTCGTCGACGCCAAAGAACCACGTCAGGACAAAGCCGGCGGCATAGGCAAGCAGCATAGCGGCAACGTAGCCGAGCTGCTGGCCAGGAACGACGATCAGCAGGCCAAACAGACCGGAAACGCCCTGAGAAACCGTGCCGATGTGAAGCAGCGCCGCGAGCGCGCCGCCAAATCCGGCACCCAGGCAGGCCGTCACAAACGGACGAACGAGCGGCAGCGTAACGGCATACATCAGAGGCTCGCCCACGCCCAGGATGCCAACGGGGATGGACTCGGCGACATACTTCTTGAGCTTGGCGTTCTTGGTCTTAAAGTACAGCGCCAAACCGGCACCGACCTGGCCGCCGCCAGCCATCATAAGGATGGGCAGCAGGTAATTGATGCCCTTGGTAGCGCCGTCGGGATCGTTGAGCATAGCGTGGATCGGCGTGAGCGCCTGATGCAGGCCGACGGACACCAGCGGCAAGAAGCCTGCCGACAGGATATAGCCGCCCAGGACGCCCAGCTTCTCGAAGATAAAGGTGAGGACGCTAAAGATGGCAGTCGTCAGCCATGCGCCAACCGGCTGGATGACGAGCATCAGAGCAAAGGCGCCGATGATGAGCACCAGCAGCGGGGACAAGAACGTGTCGAGTGCGTTGGGCATAATCTTGCGAATCTGACGCTCCATCCAGGCAAAAAATGCGCCAGCGATGAGAGCCGCGATCATGCCGCCCGCTGCGGGGTTGTACTGCGCACTGGTGAGGGGCAGCAGAATGGCAGTGGCAGGATCAGCCGCGCCAGGCGCAAGCAGGGGCATGGCACTGTTGGCGATACACATCATGCCGGCGATGCCGCCCAGCGCAGCGGAGCCACCAAACTCACGTGCCGCGTTATAGCCCACCAAGATGGGCAGATAGGCAAACAGGGCCCAGCCCATGGAACGAATGCCCTGGTACCACCACTCGCCTGCAAGCGCGCCTGCCGTCGAGACGTTAATGACGTTGCAGATACCGTTGATGAGGCCAGCCGCAATGATGCCGGGAAGCAGGGCGACAAAGACATTGGAAATCTTCTTGAGGAAGGCCTGCACCGGCTTAGACTCGTACTTGGCCTTCTGTGCGGCCTTGTTTGTGGCTGCAGCGTCAACCACGCTCTCGTCAGCAACGCCTTTCGCAAGGCCGGTGAGCTTGGAGAACTCCTCGAGCACCTTATTCACCTTGCCCGGACCCAGCACGATCTGCATCGTGTCGTCCTCGACCAGGCCCATCACGCCGTCGAGCGCCTTAATACCCTCCGTGTCGACGTTGCCCGTGTCTTTGACGGTCACGCGCAGGCGCGTCATGCACGCCGCGTTTGCGAGCACGTTGTCTTTACCGCCCAAAAGGTCCAGCAGCTTTTGAGCCAGCTCTTTGTTCGTCATAACTCCTCCTTGTATTGGGTATCTCGTCTAGATGTCATATCAGCTCACGCCGTGCACCTATTGGACATCGGCATTGCTCTTCTCATGGCCACTCACCGCAGTACGGACATGGCCGTGCGCCCGTTCAAGAGCTACCGCAGCCTGCTCGGCATCGCAGTCCAACAGCACCGAGACAATAGCGGTTTTTACGTGGCCGCCGGCATCCGCAAGCGCCTGAACAGCGCGCTCGCGCGTGCAGTCGGTCGCTTCCATCACGATGTTCTGGCCGCGCACCACCAACTTCTCGTTCGTCTGCTGTACATCGACCATCAGGTTTTGGTACACCTTGCCAATCTTGACCATGGCACCGGTCGAAATCATGTTAAGAATGAGCTTTTGGACCGTTCCCGCCTTGAGCCTCGTTGAGCCGGTCAGCACCTCGGGACCGGGCACGGGCTCAATGGCAAGATCTGCGCTCTCCCCGATCTTCGACCCTTGGTTGCAGGCAATTGCAATGGTCTTGCACCCAGTTGCCTTGGCGTACACAAGGCCGCCCACCACATAGGGAGTACGACCGCTTGCCGCCAGGCCAACGACAAGATCCTTGTCCGAGAGTCCACGCTCCCGCAGGTCGCTCGCGCCAAGCTCCTCGCTGTCTTCGGCACCTTCGACAGCCTTGATAAACGCCGTCTCGCCTCCGGCAATGAGCCCGACAATCAGATCGGGTGACACGCCAAACGTGGGCGGACACTCCGAAGCGTCGAGTACGCCCAGACGACCGCTGGTGCCTGCGCCCATGTAAAAGACGCGCCCGCCGCGCTCGAGTGTCTCAGCAGCCCAGTCGATTGCTGTGGCAACCTGGGGCAACACTTTCGTGACCGACTGGACGGCACGAAGATCCTCATCGTTCATCGTCGTGACGATTTGCAGCGATGTCATCGTATCGAGGTCCATTGACCTTTGATTACGCTGTTCGGTCGTGAATTTTGTTAAATCGAGCATTTCATTCACCTCATCTTTCCTGTTTCTCGATGTAGTTTTGCTTAATGACATGCGTCGCCCGTTCGTAGTCGCTGGCAACGTAAGCAGCGTACAGGGCATCGACAACCATAAGCTGGGCCATACGCGAAGCCATGGCACCGCTGCGGACCAAGGGTTCACTCGCAGCGACGCCGAGCACGGCATCGGCCATGGTGGCAAGCTTGGATGATCCATCTACTTTGGTAACGGCCACTACGGGACAGTTGTGACGTTGAGCCTCGGCGGTGCAGTCCAGCACCTCTTGCGTCAAGCCCGAGTAACTAAAGGCGATTGCCATATCGCCCTCATGCATGTTCTTGGCACATAAGAGCTGATCATGCCAGTCGTCGTACAGATGGCACTCTTTGTCGACACGCATGAGCTTTTGCGCCAGG
>CABUTP010000100.1 GCA_902494545.1 uncultured Collinsella sp.
CATGCTCCGTGGCGACATGGACGCCCTGCCCGTTGCCGAGGAATCCGGCGAGCCCTTTGCATCCACCAACGGCTGCATGCACGCTTGCGGTCACGATATGCACGCGACGGCGCTGCTTGGTGCGGCTCGTATGCTCAAAGCGCGCGAGGCAGAGCTTGTTGATGCCAACGCCACGGTTAAGTTGCTGTTCCAGCCGGGCGAGGAAACCTTTGAGGGTGCCCGCGCCGCCATCGCCGACGGTCTGCTGCAGAACCCGCGTCCTCAGGTCGCCTTTGCCATGCATGTCAATAGCCAGTCGCCGCTTGGTTTGGTGCTCTACGGCAGCCCGGCGCTCTCGGGCGTGTACGGTTTTCGCATCACGCTTCAAGGCAAGGGCGGCCATGGCTCGAGCCCCGAGATTTGCATCGACCCCATCACGGCCGGCGTACATGTGCATCTGGCACTTCAGGAGCTCATCTCCCGCGAGGTGCCGGCGGCCAAGGAGGTCGCGCTTACTGTGGGTAAGTTCGCCGGCGGTCAGGCCGCAAATGTCATTCCCGACACTTGTGTGCTCGAGGGGACGCTGCGTGGCTTCGATGTCGAGCTCATGGCTCATCTCAAGGAACGTATTGCCGAGGTCGTCAACGGCGTGGCCGCAACGTATCGCACGCCGGCGACTATCGAGACGCTCTCGGATGTTCCCCCGCTCGTACTCGATGACGACATGACCCAGGCGTCGCTTGGCTACGTGGGCGCGGTGCTGCCCAAGGCCGCCTTCCTGCCGCTGTTCCACGCCATGGCGAGCGAGGATTTCGCGCTGATCTCGAGCGAGATCCCGAGTGCGTACTTTACCGTGGGCGCTGCTGTGACCGATACGGACGAGCACTTTGCTCAGCATCATCCCAAGGCACGTTTTAGCGATGCCGAGCTGCCACTTGGCGCTGCGGCTTACACGGCGGTCGCTTTGGGCTATATCGCCGACCACCGGTAGCACCCAACCTTGCCTTTCAAGCCTGCGGGCATGGCCATAAGGCCTATGCCCTTGTCTTTCAAGGCAATCTTGGGCACCGTGGGCGCCATCGTCTCGGGCGTGCTGTTCGATGCCACGGGCTCCTTTGCGAGCACCTGGATTGTGTGCCTGGCGTGCTCCGTGGTCATGCTCGTGTTCCTGCTGGCATCCGAGCCCATCGCCGCCAAGCTGCGCGCGAGCGTGGCGGGGGAGTAGACGTCCGTCGCTCTTTGCTGTTCGCCCCGTTCTGTCTGTGGCTGCCCTGGAAGCCGAATGGATGCTCGTACCATCATTCGGTTTCCAAGGCGGCCACGGGCCTACGAAATGATCCGTTTTCCTCCGTCCCCAACAGATCACGTAATCCGAAGGGGACGGAGGAAAACGGATCACAAAACGCGGCGGTGCGTCTGGCCGAACGAGTCCCCATACCCTCGTTCGGTCAGGCGCGCCGCCGCGTTGCTGCTTTGTGCCGTATAATGTCCACTAACTATGACGCGATACAAAAGAAAGGTGTTTGCCCATGCAGGCACAGAAGGCGGAGGGAACCCGCGACCTTATCGGCGCCGAGATGCGCGCCTGGCAAAAGATGCAGCAGATTGCGGCCGGCGTGTTCGAGCCGTTTGGTTTTAAACCCATCGAGACGCCCGCGATCGAGCAGGTGGACGTGTTTGTCCACGGTATCGGCCAGTCGACCGACGTCGTGCGCAAGGAAATGTTCCGCGTGTTCAGCGGTGCCAACCTGGAGCGCGTCTTTACCGAGGGCACCGACACCAAACTCAAGCCCAAGCAGCGCCTGGCACTTCGCCCCGAGGGCACGGCCGGCGTGGTGCGCGCCGTCGTCGAGAACAATCTGGTGCCCCAGGGCTCCACGCCGTTTAAGGCGTACTACGCCGAGGCCATGTTCCGCGGCGAGCGTCCCCAGAAGGGCCGCCTGCGCCAGTTCCACCAGGTGGGCATCGAGTG
Source organism: uncultured Collinsella sp. (assembly GCA_902494545.1). Classification (GTDB taxonomy): domain Bacteria; phylum Actinomycetota; class Coriobacteriia; order Coriobacteriales; family Coriobacteriaceae; genus Collinsella. Next base: position 1,952 of record CABUTP010000100.1, read on the forward strand.
GCTCGGCGCTCCCGATCCGGCGGCAGACGCCGAGTGCATCATCATGCTCATGGAGTTCTACAAGCGCCTGGGCTTCGATCTTTCCAAGCTCCGTCTGCTCATTAACTCGATGGGCGATGCGCAGTGCCGTCCGGCCTATCGCGAGCAGGTTAAGCAGTTCATTCTCGACCACGCCGACGAGATGTGCGATGAGTGTCGCGAGCGCGCCGAGCTCAACCCGCTGCGTGCCTTCGACTGCAAGAACGACCATTGCCGCGAGATCATGGCCGACGCCCCGCTGATGGGCGACAACCTGTGCGATGAGTGCCGCGAGCACTACGAGCAGGTCAAGCGCTATCTGGATGCGGCGGGTATCGAGTATGTCGAGGATCCCACCCTGGTGCGCGGCCTGGACTACTACACCCGTACCGTCTTTGAGGTCGAGGCTCCAGGCGCCGGTGTCGGCTCCATCGGTGGCGGCGGCCGCTACGATGGCCTCGTCGAGCTCGAGGGCGGCAAGCCCACGGCAGGCGTCGGCTTCGCCGTCGGCTTTGAGCGCGCCCTGCTGGCCCTACAGGCCTTTGGCAGCGACCTGGGTGCCGAGGCGGTCCCGTGTGTCTACGTCGCCAACGCCGGCAAGGAGCTGCGTCAGAACGTCTTTACCATTACGCAGGAGCTTCGCGCTGCAGGGATTGTGACCGAGGCCGACTATCAGGGCCGTTCGCTCAAGGCCCAGTTTAAGCAGGCCGACAAGGTGGGCGCCAAGCTCATCCTGGTCCTGGGTGGCGACGAGCTTGCCGCCGGCAAGGTCAAGGTGCGCGACATGGAGAGTCACGACGAGGTTCTCGTCGATTTGGCCAACGTGGTCGAGGCGGTTCGCGAGCGCCTGTAGCGCATGTTTTTTGAGCTGCGGGCCTGCTAACGTGCCCTGCTCATGGAGAGCGATTGTTACGGGGGTGTTTCGCATTTATGCGGAATGCCCCTGTTTGCATATGCCGTCCACCGAGAAATACGACCATTTGGGGCAAAAAGCCTTGCAATGCAGAAAATACTTTTGTGTGGTAAAGCGCAATCAGCTTCGAAAGTTTTTGCCGAGTGCCTATAATAAATACCGCATGTTACGTGCATAGAAGGAGGAATGGGAGGAAACGTGGCTGAGAACCCAAGCAACCAGTCTGTACCCGAAGCCGCGGCGCGCGTCGCTGCCGTGGTCAACCGCCTCGTTAACCGAATCGGCTCGAATGCCGAGTCCAAGGAGCGTCTCGCCGAGATCGAGATCCCCGAGGAGCTGCGCGACAATCTGGCGCTGTTCTTGCGCCTGGAGCGCCGTGTGCTTAGCGAGTATGATCCCGAGATCGCGGACCTGTTCGACAAGATTTTGACAGCCGAGATTGTGGCCAATGCCGGCAACCCCGGTAGCCGTGCTGCCGACGAGTCCGTCGACGAGCAGGGCGTGCCCACTGCCGACGAGCCCACCGCCGTGGCGTTTCGCGAGGTCGTCGATCTGATCGACAGCCTGCCGCTCGATAAACAGCAGGTTATTGTCCGCGCCTTTACGAGCTTCTTCCATCTGGCAAACCTGTCGGAGGAGAACTACCGCGTGGCGCAGCTGCGCGAGCGCGAGGCCGGTGCGTCGACCGATACCGAGGTCGATCCCGCTAACGAACTCACCGTCGCCTATCACCAGTTGGTAAACGAGATGGGTGTCGAGGGCGCCAACGAGCTGCTCGGCAAGCTCGAGTTCCACCCTGTCTTTACCGCACATCCCACCGAGGCTCGTCGTAAGGCCGTCGAGGGCAAGATTCGCCGTATCTCCAACCTGCTGGAGGAGCGTCCGCGTCTGGGCGGCTCCGACCTGGTGGAGAACGAGCGCCACATGCTGCAGGAGATTGACGCCCTGGTTCGCACGAGCCCCATCGCGCTCAAGAAGCCCACGCCGGTCGAGGAAGCCGATACCATCATCGACATCTTCGATAACACGCTGTTCGACGTTATCCCCGTCATCTATCGTCGTTTTGACGACTGGGTGCTGGGCGACAAGGCCGGTACCGTGCCGCCGCTGTGCCCGGCATTCTTCCATCCCGGCAGCTGGATCGGTTCCGACCGTGACGGCAACCCCAACGTCACCGCCAAGGTGAGCCGTGAGGTCGCCGCCAAGTACTTTACGCACATGGTGCTCAAGCTCGAGGACAAGTGCCGCCGCATCGGCCGCAACCTGACGCTCGAGGCCACCTACAGCAAGCCGTCTGCCGAGCTCATCAACCTGTGGAACCATCAGGTCGAGATGAGCACCCAGTACACGGCCCGCGCCGAGCTGATCTCCGAGCACGAGCCGCATCGCGCCGTCATGCTCGTCATGGCCGACCGTCTGAACGCCACCGTGCGTCGCATCACCGACACGATGTATCACAGCGCCGATGAGTTCCTGGATGACCTGCGCGTCGTTCAGCGTTCGCTGGCCGCCTGCGGTGCCGTCCGTGCTGCCTACGGCCCGGTCCAGACCATCATCTGGCAGGTCGAGTCCTTCGGCTTCCATATGGTCGAGATGGAGTTCCGTCAGCACTCCGTGGTGCACGCCCGCGCCCTCAAGGATATCCACGAGAACGGTATCCATGGCGACCTGCAGCCCATGACGCGCGAGGTCATCGATACCTTCCGTGCCATCGGCTCCATCCAAAAGCGCTACGGCAAGAAGATGGCGCACCGCTATATCATCTCGTTCACCAAGAGCGCCCAGCATGTGGCCGACGTCTTTGAGCTTGCCCACCTGTCCTTTGCACACGAGGAGGATGTCCCCGAGCTCGATGTGATCCCGCTGTTCGAGCAGCTCGAGGACCTCGAGGGCTGCGTCGACGTGCTCGACCAGATGCTTACGCTGCCCGTGGTGCAAAAGCGCCTTGCCCAGACCAACCGCCGCATGGAGGTCATGCTGGGCTACTCCGATTCCTCCAAGGACGCCGGTCCTACCACGGCCATGCTCGCGCTGCACTCCGCGCAGGAGCGCATCGCCAAGTGGGCAGAGAAGAACGATATCGACCTGGTGCTCATGCACGGTCGCGGCGGTGCCGTGGGCCGTGGCGGCGGTCCGGCCAACAAGGCCGTGCTGGCGCAGCCCAAGGGTTCGGTCAACTGCTTCTTTAAGCTCACCGAGCAGGGCGAGGTCATCTTTGCCCGTTACGGCAACCGCACGCTGGCTCAGCGCCATGTTGAGTCCGTTGCCGCCGCAACGCTTTTGCAGTCGGCCCCGAGCGTCGAGAAGACCAACACCGAGACCACGCAGAAGTTCTGGGACATGGCAGAGAAGCTCAACGCCGTAAGCCACGAGCGCTATCTGGACCTGCTGAACACCGAGGACTTTACGCCGTGGTTCTCGACCGTGACGCCGCTGACCGAGGTCGGTCTGCTGCCGATCGGCTCGCGTCCCGCCAAGCGCGGTCTGGGTGCCAAGTCGCTCGACGACCTGCGTACCATTCCGTGGATCTTCAGCTGGAGCCAGGCGCGCATCAATCTGGCCGCTTGGTACGGCCTGGGTACCGCCTGCGAGCAGTTTGGCGATCTGGACCAGCTTAAGGCTGCCTACCAGGAGTGGCCGTTCTTCCGCACCTTTATCGACAACATCGAGATGTCGATCGCCAAGACCGACCAGCGCATCGCCAAGATGTATCTGCACCTGGGCGATCGCCAGGATCTGTCCGAGAAGGTCTTTACCGAGATGCAGCTCACGCGTAAGTGGGTCCTTGCCATCGTTGGTGACGAGTGGCCGCTGCAGCGCCGCCGCGTGCTCGGCTGCGCCGTTCGCGTGCGTAACCCCTATGTCGACGCCCTGTCCATCGCCCAGGTTCGCGCCCTTCGCGAGGTGCGTATGAACCAGGACGAGATGGCCGAGGAGAAGAAGGCCGAGTACATGAGCCTGATTCTTTCGACTGTGACCGGCGTCTCGGCAGGACTGCAAAACACGGGGTAATCGATAGCCCTGTAGTCGTCCGGGCCCGCCATAGG
>CABUTP010000101.1 GCA_902494545.1 uncultured Collinsella sp.
GACTCGGTCTTTACCATCCCCATGGTGCTGCCGCCCACGGTCTGCGGCTTTCTGCTTCTCATGCTGTTTGGCCACTCGACCGGGGTGGGCCAGTGGCTCATCGCGCACGGCGTCTCAATCGTCTTTACGTGGCCCGCGGCGGTGATATCTGCCGTGGTGGTGTCGTTCCCGCTCATCTTCCGTACGGCACTCGGTGCCTTTGAGGGCCTCGACACGCAGATGCTCGATGCGGCGCGCACGCTGGGCTGGTCCGAGCGTCGCATCTTCACCAAGCTTATGATGCCCCTTGGGTGGCCTTCTATTGCCGCCGGTACGGTCCTCGCCTTTGCCCGCGCCATGGGAGAGTTTGGCTGCACCCTGTTCTTTGCGGGCAACTACGCCGGCATTACGCAGACCATTCCCATCGCCATCTATTTTGAGTGGATGGGCGGCAATACGTCGGTGGCCCTCTTTTGGGTCGTGGTCGTAATTGCGTTCAGCTTCCTGGTCATCCTATTCATCAACATGTACACGGCGCATTCGCAAAAATACCGCGAGCGTGGCCTTTCCCGTGCGGAACGTAAGCAGGCCAAAGATCTCGCCGGACAGGGCGATTCGCTCGACCCGGCGGGCGGTGATGCCTTGCGTATCGATCGCGAGGCACTGGCCGAGCTCATGCGCGATGATGCCGCATTACAGGGAGGTCGATAGGCCATGTCGCTCGTTCTGGATATAAAAAAGCACTATCCCGGGTTTATGCTCGACATGCAGCTCGAGGCCGGCGAGGAGCGCGTGGCACTGCTGGGCGCCTCGGGATGTGGCAAGAGCTGTACGCTGCGCTGCATTGCCGGCGTGGAGACACCCGACGAGGGCAAGATCGTCGTCAACGGCGTGACCTTTTTTGACTCGGCGGCGGGCATCAACCTGTCGCCCCAGGAGCGCAAATGCGCCCTGCTGTTCCAAAACTATCAGCTGTTTCCCAACATGACGGTGGCCGATAACGTATGCGCCGGTGTAAAGGATGCGGGCGACGCCGCCGCGCGCAAAAAGCTCGCCGAGCGCTATCTGAGCATTTTCGGTCTAGCCGATTTTGCCGACCGCTATCCCGCGCGACTCTCGGGCGGTCAGCAGCAACGTGTGGCGCTTGCACGCATGGTGGCGGCGCATCCGGGCATTTTTATGTTCGACGAGCCCATGAGCGCACTCGATTCCTATCTTAAGAGCGCCCTCGAACAGAACATGCTCGACCTGTTCGATGTATGCAACCGCACCGTGCTCTACGTGAGCCACGATATTGACGAGGCATGCCGCCTGTGCCAGCGCATCTGCGTGATGCACAACGGTCATGTTGAGGAGGTCGGCTCCGTTGAGGACGTGGTCCGCCGTCCGCAGACGCTGGCAGCACTGCGTCTGACAGGGTGCAAAAACACGAGCCGTGCGCGCAAGATCGGCGACGAAGAAGTTGAGGCCCTCGACTGGGGCATGACCTTTAATGTGGGTCGCGAGGTTCCCGATAATGTGGCGTACCTGGGCATTCGCGCAAGCTACTTCCATGTTGACAATCGCGCGGAGCGGGGTCGCAACAGTTACGATTTGCACGTGGCGCGCGTGAGCGATTCGCGTTTTGAGCGCCTGGTGCTGCTGGACGTGCCGCGTGCTGATGCGCCCACGCGTCTGCTATGGAAGGTCAACAAGGTGGGCGTGCCTGTCGACGAGCTGCCGCAAACAGGCGAGACGCTGCGCATGCACTTCGATGCGAGTAAGATCCATTTGGTTTGTCGATAGCGCCGGGTAATGTCGTCGGGGATATAAGCCTTGGCGGCCTTGTCTTGCCGTTCGCCGAATGAGGGATGACAAACTCTTATCAATCAAGATAATTATTTATTAAACCACGGCACACGACGCTGTCGTACGAATGTCAACGGTGTTCGCATAGTCGATGACCGTTGATATAGTTGACCTCAACTTGTAAAGGAGGGTGCGCACATGCCGCAGACGACATACATTCGCCGCGTTGCCGCGCGCGCCCTGTATATGGCTCGGAGTCGCATATGAGCAGGTATGTTCACGGCTCCGGGAGAGACGACGCACAACTAAATAATCGACCGCAAAGCAGGTTCCCTAAAATTCCGGGTTTGAGCACGGCCGGGCAATCGCCGTCCGTCGTGCATCGATACCGCTGTTATCCGTTTTTGGTTCGAGAGGGGAACCGTCATGGCTGAAGAATTTGATTTCCATCCGATGTGGGAGAGCCTCGGCATGAATCTTGCCGACCACGACATGCTGCTGGGTGCCGTGGGCCAGATGTACGGCGATATGTTCCTTACGCAGAACAATCGCCCCAAGTCCACGTCCTACCTGGACTTTGTGGCCACCAACATCCACAGCGGCCGTATTAAGGAGATGCTCGACAAGAAGGAGGCCGGCGAGGCCACTAAGATCGTCGGTTCGTTCTGCGTGTACGTGCCCGAGGAGATCGTACTTGCCTGTGACGGCATCCCCGTGGGCCTGTGCTCGGGTGCCGACTGGGCAACGGACAAGGTCGAGGAGCACCTGCCGCGCAACACCTGTCCGCTCATCAAGAGCTTTGCCGGCTTTAAGCTGGGCGAGGTCTGCCCCTACATTGAGTCGAGTGACTTGGTGGTAGGCGAGAACACCTGCGACGGTAAGAAGAAGGCCTACGAGTTCTTTGCCACGCAAAAGAACATGTACGTCATGGATATTCCCAACGTACACGACGAGTCGACGCTCGTGACCTGGAAAGCCGAGGTCAAGGAACTCGCCGCCAAGATCGAGGAAGAGTGCGGCGTCACGATTACGCCTGAGCGTCTGAAGGCCGCCGTCCACGCCGTCAATGAGAAGCGCCGTGCCCTGCAGCGCCTCGCCGCCACACGCGCTGCCGACCCTGCACCCATCAGCGGTCTCGACAGCCTGCTGACCGTTCAGGCCGCCTTTATGGACGACACGCCGCGTCTGACCGGAGCCATTAACGATATGGCGGCTGAGTGTGAGCAGCGTGTCGAGGCCGGCGAGGGCGTGGTGCCCAAGGGGACCAAGCGCATCCTGTACACCGGTACGCCCATGGCCGTGCCCAACTGGAAGCTTTTCAACCTCATCGAGAAGGCCGGCGGCGTCGTGGTGGGCGAGGAGTCCTGCACGGGCTCGCGCTACTACAAGGACTTGGTCGATGAGTCCGGCGAGACGGTCGACGAGATGCTCGATGCCATCGCCGAGCGCTACTTTAAGATCAACTGTGCCGTCTTTACGCCCAACGACCAGCGTATGAAGGACATTGTCCAGATGGCCAAGGACCTGCATGCCGACGGCATCGTGGATGTGGCGCTGCAGTTCTGCACGCTCTACGAGATGGAGTCGTTTGCCGTGGAGAAGGCCGCCGAGGAGGCAAGCATTCCGTTTATGCACATCACGACCGACTACGCCGGCGAGGACGCGGGGCAATTGCAGACGCGCATTGAAGCTTTCTTGGAAACCATTTAGGACTATCCGCCCTGGCGGCTTCCCTAGGCGCCCGATCTTGCCGTTCAAACCGTCGCTTGCGTACCAAAGTATGCGGCGCTTCTCTTTCACGGCAACCTCGGGCACCTGGGAAAGCCGTTTCCTTGGTTGGTTAAAAGGTTTAGGAGTTATATGTCGGAAAATATTGAGTAGCCGTTGCCGTCCACGTTTGAGGAGTTCAACGAGCAGCGCAAGGCGGCGTTTATTCGCGTCAAGGACTACAAACAGGCGGGCAATCGCCTGATCGGTTTTCTGTGCAGCTACACGCCGCTCGAGATTATCGATGCCGCGGGGGCCGCGAGTGTCGCTCTGTGCGGTACGTCCGATGAGGTGATCCCCGAGGCCGAGAAGGTGCTGCCGGCAAACCTCTGCCCGCTCATCAAGTCGACCTACGGCTTTGCCTACTCGCAAAAGTGTCCGTTTACGTACTTTAGCGACATGATCATCGGCGAGACCACCTGCGACGGTAAGAAGAAGATGTACGAGCTGCTCAACGAACTTAAGCGCACGTATATCCTGCATCTGCCGCAGAGCCGCGACCGCGCCTACGAGCGTGAAGGCTGGTACGAGGAGTGCCGCCTGCTCAAGGAGGAGCTCGAGGGTTTCTACGGCATTACGATTACTGATGACGACCTGCGCGCCGCCGTCCGTCGTCGCAATCGCCTGCGTGCGGCGCAGCTCGATATGTTCGCGCTTCAGGCCAACCAGCCTGCGGCCATGAGCGGTGTCGACCTGATGAGCACTATGTTTGCCGGTACGTTCAGCTTTGATATCGAGGCTTATACGCAGCAGCTGGAGCAAAAGGTTGTCAAGCTACGAGAGGCCTACGACGCGGGCGAGCGTCCGGTTGCGGCAGATGCTAAGCGCATTCTGATTACCGGTTGCCCGGTGGGCGGCGTGATCAACAAGATCGGTCGCACCATCGAGTCCAACGGCGGCGTGGTCGTGTGCATGGACGATTGCTCGGGCGAGCGTACGGCCGCCATGATGATCGACCCCGACGCTCCCGATATCCTGCGCGCCATTGCCGATCGCTACTTGGACATTAATTGCTCGGTCATGACGCCCAACGACGGCCGCATGGACAACACCTTGGCCATGTGCGAGAAGTACCACGTGGATGGTGTGGTGGAAAACGTGCTGCAGGCATGCCACACCTTCAACGTTGAGAGCGCTCGTATGCAGGAGGCCGTCGAGGGTGCGGGCATTCCGTACATGAAGATCGAGACCGATTACAGCAACGGTGATATGGGCCAGATCGAGACGCGCATCGCCGCCTTCATCGAAACCCTCTAGCTTCCTCAGGCACCGGATCTTGCCCCTCAAACCGTCGCTTGCGTACCAAAGTACGCTGCGCTCCTCTTTCGGGGCAACCTCCGGCACCTGAGAAACCTAGAGCTAAGGTGCCTGAACGCGCCGCTACCTTTGATGTTTAGATTGGGAGAGAGCCATGATAGGGATCGGGATCGATATTGGGTCTACGGCGGCTAAGGCTGCTGTGGTCGACGGGGAGGGTTCGGTGGCGTGGACGTGCGTGCAGCCAACCGGGTTCTCCTCGGTCGATGCGGCCGAGCGCCTACGCGGTGAGCTCGCCGCAGCCGGCTATGACGTGACGGGCGACGGTGTTCGCGTGGTCGCGACTGGCTACGGCCGTGTCGCCGTGCCCTATGCGCACAAGGTCGTGACCGAGATTACCTGCCACGGCACCGGTGCCGTGCGCCTGTTTGGCGATCACGGCACGGTGATTGACGTGGGCGGCCAGGACACCAAGGTCATCCAGGTTAAGGGCGGCCGCGTGGCCAAATTTGCCATGAACGACAAGTGCGCTGCCGGAACGGGGCGCTTTTTGGAGATCATGGCCGACCGCCTAGGCATTTCCCAGCAGCAGATGGCCGACCTGGCGCGTTCCGGCGAGCCCACCAAGATCAGCAGCATGTGCACGGTGTTTGCCGAAAGCGAGGTCATCAGCCTCATCGGTCGCGGTGAGCCGCGCGAGAACATTGCGCGTGGCGTGATCGACAGCGTGGTCTCGCGCGTGGCGACCATGGCTGGGCAGGCGGCGGGCGCTCCGTACTATCTGACCGGTGGCCTGTGCGAGAACGCCTACGTTGTGGAGCGGCTGGCCGCGCTGCTGGGGTCGCCGGTCACCACCTCGCCTCAGGCCCGCTTTGCCGGTGCCATCGGCGCGGCGATTCGCGCCCAGGCACTAGGGTGATGTATCGGCCGCGGAAGCGCATTCATGCGTATACTGGGAGGAAATGATTGACCGAAGAGAGGAGGTATCGATGGCTGACGATCAGATTAAGCTCACGTCTATGACGGCCGCGAGCGGTTGAGCCGCTAAGTTGGCTCCCGGAGC
>CABUTP010000102.1 GCA_902494545.1 uncultured Collinsella sp.
TGGCAAGGCACAGCGTGGCGATGGGCATGGCAAGCGCGATGGCTGCCTCGGTGCTCTGGCCCAGCTGGATAGCGAAGGCGCAGGCGAGCACGCCGCCGATCGTCTCATCAGGCGGCACGTAGGCGCCGATGGTGATCGAGCCCATGAACAGCAGCTCCAGACTCGCACCGCTCGCGAGGCCGGACTGCAGGTCCCCCAGCACCAGGCCCACGAGCGGGCACAGGACGATGGGGCGGAACGCGTAGAGCGTACCGAGCTGGCAGTCGAACTTACCAAATGCGGCGATAAGTCCGATGAGGATTGCTTGGGTAAGCATACATCCCCCTTTCCATATAGGACACTACGAAGAGCTCAGACTCTTCGAAATTGAACGCCTAGAGCACGCTGGCGCAGTCGACCTTGGGGTCATCGGCCAGGGGTCGAATCTCGACCTCAACGCCACGATCCAGCATCTCGCGCACATCGGCTTCCTCGGCCGCGGTCAGGAAGATCTGACGAGAGACCTGACGAGCGTCGGGACGCTTCTCGTCCTTGGGCTTGGTGTTGCCCAGGTTGACCGACTTGATCTGCGGGCAGCCCTCAACAAGCTGCTTTGCCTCAGCGATAGTGGCGACGCAGATGATCATCTTGTACTTGTCGGTCACGCCCGAGTTGATAGCTTCGATTGCATGCTCCATATCTTTGATGACGAGCTTGCAGCCGGCAGGCTTGCCCATCTTGAGCGTCGTCTTCCACACCGGGTCGTTAGCGACCTTATCGCCCACGCAGAAGATGCAGTTGGAGCCAAGGCCCTGAACCCAGGAAACTGCGACCTGGCCATGAAGCAGACGATGGTCAACGCGAAGTAGCTGAATCATAATGTGACCCCCCAAAGGTCTTGTGCCGTCATACGGCGTGTCAGTAGGTGCTGCGGATTAGAACTCTTCCTCCTCCTCGTCATCGACCAAAAGATCGTTGACAAACTTCACGCGCGTATCGTCCGCAGCGACGATGGCGCGAATCGTCTCCTCAACCGGCGCCGACTCGTCAGAGAACAGCAGCTGGATGAGCAGAGGAAGGTTCATGTTGGTAACGAGGTACGTGCGGGGACGCGTCTGGACGATCTTGGTGAACTCGTTGTTAACGCTACCGCCAAAGAGGTCGGTGCAGACAACGACATCATCGTCGGCAGACATGCCTGCCAGCAGTTTTTGGGCCTCCTCGGCCACGTCCATGCGGCCATCGACGAACATCGAAAGATCGTGGACGTTGTCGCGAGCGCCCGAGAGCAGCTCGACGCTCTCCTTGATGCCGGTGGCGAAGTGCGCATGGCTGGCGATGATGTACTGTCTCATTCTGTGTTCCTCTCAATAGCCCGGCACGTTCCCGCACCCGTTTTCTTTAGTAGTCGAACTGGTGATAGTAGCGACGATACTTGAGGTTGTGCTTGGTGACCGTCTCGTAGTAGCGAGCCAGGCGGTCGGTCACGAGCACCGTCAGAATCCACGGGGAGACGATGACGCGGAACTCGTCGTCAAGGCCGGGGATCGCGAACTCGGCGGTGTCGATGATGTTGATGTCGGTGTCGCCGGTCACGCCGCGGTTGAGGAACGCGCGGACGCGCTCATCGAGCTTGCGGTTCTCGTCCTCGCCCATGAACAGGAAGACCGGGACGCCGGGCTCCACGAGCTCGAGGGTGCCGTGGAAGAAGTCGGCCGAGGTGATGTAGCGGGTGCGCTTCCACTGCATCTCCTCGAGGATGCACATCGAGAACAGGATGGTCTCGCCCCACAGGGCGCCGGAGCCGATGAACATGGTGTAGGGGGCCAGGGCGTACTTCTTGGCGAGCTCCTCGGCGCGCGGCTCGAAGCTCTTGCGGATGTCGACCAGGTGGGTCCAAACATCCTTGGTCTGCTCAATAAACTTATCGAACTGCGGGAAGCAGCCGCGGCGGTTGAGCAGGCGCAGGCCGAAGCAGTCGGCGAGGTAGTAGCCCATCTCGCAGCCGCCGTTACCGTGATCGGAAGCCATCTTGACGCAGTTCTCGGCGCCGACAGCCTGGCCGATGGGGCCCTCGGGCTTGGTCATGGCGTAAACGCGAATGCCCTTTTCCTTCATCTTCTTGACGGCCTCGAGGACCTCGGGGGTGGTTCCGGACTCGGAGGCGGTGAGCACGACGGACTTCTCGGTCATGCGCTTGTGGCCCATGACGTTCCACTCGGCGGCGTGGATCAGGTAGACCTCGAGGTCGCGGTCGCCGAACTTGTTCATGAGGTACTCGAGCTGCATGAGCTCGTCCCAGGTGCCGCCGACGCCCATCAGGAACACGGCGTCGTAGCCCTCGTCGGCGACCTTGTCGGCGAGCTCGATCATCTTCTTGCCGGTCTCATAGACGTTCTTGCCGTCCTCGAGATAGCCCTCCTGGTCGAAATGCATGATCTCGATCTTCTCGGTTTCCTTCATTTGTCTCTCCTTTCTGGGGTTGTTTCCACATCCCCCATGCCAACGGGCATCAAAACCCGCTTACATTCCGTAACACTCGGCCGCTTTGGCCTTAAGCGCATTGACTGACTCTTCGTAGCCCTCTGCCTTGACCTCCATTTGCTTGGAGACGGCATCAAGATACGGGTGCACGTCCCATGACTTCAGACGCTCGGCTATCATGGCCGCAATCGTCTGGAAGAACACAAGATTGGGAATTGCGCTGAGCAGCGGAGCCACCTGAGGCACCGCAACCTCGTGAGCCCTACCCTTGGGATGGGCCGTGAGCAGCACCGTTTTTGTCGTAACGTTCGATAGCGCATCAGCGATATTCGCAAGACGCTCCGACCCCTGCGGATCGTCGACGATAAACACCAGATAGCCCGGAACGATCTGCATCTCGGGACCGTGGACGAACTCCTCGCCTTCGTGATGCATGGCAGGAATCTTGATGGTCTCGCTCAGCTTGAGGGCCGCCTCTTCGGCAACGCCATAGTTGGGGCCGTTGCCGACGACCATGGCGGGCGTGTGCTCAGAAAGCTCGAGCATGTGGTCTTGGACATATGCCTCGGCGGTCTTGCACATCACGGCATTGGCATGGATAGCCTCGCGCAGGTCGTCAAGACGCTGGGCAACGCCCTTGGCGTCAATCGTTCCGCGCGCCTGACCGCCGTAAATGCCAAAGAGCACCAGGTACTCAACGAGCACCTCGACGCCCAGAGTCACAAAGTCCACCGACTCGACGCCCACACCGTAGTCAAGAACGATGTCAGCGTGTTCCTTGATGGGTGCCTCGACGTTTGCCGTGAGCGCAACTGCAGCCATATCGTGTGCGCGCATGTAATCGAGCGCCGCAATCGTATTGGTCGAATAGCCACTCTGCGAAACGGCAATGTTGAGCACATGCTGCGGATAGGTGTGTTCAAAATCGACGAAGGCCTCGGGCGTCACAACGGACACCTGCATTTGCAGGGCATCTTGCAGGTAATCGCGGGCGCAATCGGCGGCATGGCGCGACGAACCCGAAGCAACGATGCGCAGCGCGTCAAAAGAACCGGACTGGAAAATATCAACGAGCTGCGCTACCAGCTCAGACGAACGCTCGAGGTTCTCCCCCATACGCACATGGGCAAGCTGAACGTAATCGAGCATCTTCATCGTCTCACCTCGTAACAAATCATTAGTATTTGATACCAATCACAGTTACACGTTACGGCTTTTTGATACCTCTTTGTCGATTAATTTATCCCCATCGGCGAACGGTCGATTTTGAGCCCTGTAAGGTTGTATATACAGCTGACCCAACGATCAAAACTGGTTAGTTTCCCAGCCGTTATTCACAGAATACCAGCTAGTACGTATAGGTGTAGCCGCCCGTATCGCCACGATTGAAGGACTTTACATACTCGATAGCCTGACCGCTCGCGTCATAGCTCACGCATTCCAAAAGCAAAACAAGATCGCCCTGTTCCAGTCCAAGGAGGCCGGCATCTCGTGCGCCCAGCGCTTCGATATCGAGCTTTTCCTGTGCCATGACTGGCTTTCGGCCCAGCATCTCATAGGTCTCGTACAAACTGAAGACCGACACGTCAATATCTTCGATGGTTGGGAACAGCAGGCAGGGAATCAGCGCCGTCTCAATCGATACGGGGCTACCGTTTATGCAGTTCAGGCGTCGAACGGAATAGAGCAGGTCGTCCTCGGCGATGCCAAACAGGTCGGCGTAATATGGCCCCGCATAACGCTTGGAACGCGCGAGAATACGGACGGACGGCTCGCCGTCCGAAGCACGGACCGATTCACGGAAACCGACCGTGCGTTCAAAAAAAGCAGGTACTTTCTGCGCCACAAAGGCACCTTTTCCCCGAACACGGCGAATCTGCCCGCGCCGGACCAGCTCATCGACAGCGCTTCGGATGGTCAAGCGTGTCGTACCAAATTCCTCGGCAAGGTCTTTTTCGGACGGAATCATGGAACCCGTGGGATATATACCGCGCTCGATACGTTCCTCGATGCGGCGTCGAATGCGCATATAAACCGGGGTGGCATCTACTGTTTCAGCCATTGTTCACCTGCCACGCTCCTCATGCCGTTCTCTTCGCCGTTATCGGCAAAGCGGAACTTTGTGGGCAAAATCACCGATTTGCAATGCTCCACAAAACGCATGTCCTTATCAAATTCGATCGAGCTCTCATAGAACACCGGCGTTCCCTCTTCTTGCTGGAGCAGCTCGGCCTCTTCGGCGTTCAAACGCGAGATGGAGATATGCTCACGTCCATGCTCAACACGCACGCCACCTTCTTTGAGCAAGACATCGTAAAGGCTCTCACACTCAAAATCGTGCTCGGGAAGCGCGGGGCACAGGGACAGGTTAACGTGAGCGGTCTCGATTGACGCCGGCTCGCCCTCTATAAGTCGAATGCGCTGCATGCGGAGTAAAGGAGCGCCCACAGCCACCCCAAGCTTGTCGGCAAGCGCCTCATCCGCCTCGATGGTCCCGGTGGAAACCAGACGAGAAGAGGGGAGCAGGCCGGCAGTCCGCACAGCATCGGAAAAGCTATACGTTTCCTGGAAGATATTCAGCGGCTTGGGAGGACACACATACGTACCCGATCCGCGACGGCTCTCGAGCGTTCCACACGAGATGAGCCGCGTGATACCGGCGCGCAACGCCGTACGCGAAACGCCAATCTCTTCGCACAGCACGCGCTCAGCCGGCAGGCGATCGCCGCCGGCAAGCTGGTGGTGCTGGATATACCAAAGAATTCCCTCAACAGCACGATCTTTGGGGGGAATTGCATAAGATTCGCCTGCCATTGCACAGACTCCTCATTCAGAAACGTATGCCGCCAAAATTAGACCAGCCCTCCCATGGCATCAAATTCGGCCTTGATCTTCTCGGCGACATTCCGATACGACTTATATAGACTTGAATCGCGTTTGACTTCGTCGGTCATAACGGGAATCTCTAATTTGGAAACCTCGTCTTTTCCCGTCTGAACCGCCACAACAACGCCCATACCAAGACACATATTACGCTTGGCGGCATTCATTTTTGCCGCCTTAGCGGGATTTGCCAGGATACGCTGGGCAAATTCCTGTTTTGAGACCACTTCCTCGGCCTCCGGATCGCCCGCCTCGGCTACTTCGCACTGCAACACGTCCGCATAGTCAAAAATCTTCGGCTCGCCGCCGCGCTGATGCACGGCCCACTTGCGGCGCGTGGCATCCTGGTAGATAGCCGGCAAAAACGTAAACCGCGGCGGGTCCAAAATCGTATCCGTGATGGTAAACACATCGGGATCAAAGGCATCCTGCGGGTTTTTCTTCTTGAACAGCCCCATATCAGCCTCCCGTACTAGCATTAAACA
>CABUTP010000103.1 GCA_902494545.1 uncultured Collinsella sp.
ATTCGCTCGGACGCACCACAAAGATATCGCCGGCAGCCTCGCGACGCGCCAGGTCGTCGAGCGTGGCATTGTAAACCTCATGCCGATGCTCAAGCGCTGCGACAAAGTCCGGGTAGTGAAGGAACACGCGACGCAGCATGGGCATTACGCTGTTGGGCTGCTTCACAAAGCCCGCCGGCTGCGTGAGCACCACGATATTGCGGTCATACCCCTGCGCAAACAGCCATGCACTGGGAATAGAATCAGCCACGCCACCATCCAGATACTTATGCCCGTCAATAGCAACGGGACGCGTCGCCACGGGAATCGCCGACGATGCCCGGATCCACTCGATATCCCTCTCGTCGCCATAGGGCAGGTCGTGGTAGACGGCCTTGCCCGTCTCGATATCGGTGCACACGCACGTAAACCGCATGGGACAGGCGCGATACGCCTCCAAGTCAATGGGATCGCGCTCGATAGGCACCTCGTGATAGGCAAAATCGGCATTGAACATGTCGCCGGTCCGCAGCCAGCTTGCTACACCCGCATAGCGCTTGTCGGCACAATAGGCCTTGTTGTAGCGAATGGCGCGTCCGATCTGCCGCGATTTAAAGTTGTAGCCAAACGCCGCGCCCGCCGAGACACCCACCATATGGTCGCAGGTCAAACCGTGCTCCATCCAAACGTCAAGCACGCCCGCCGTATACATACCGCGGTAGCCGCCTCCCTCGAGCGCGAGCCCCACCGTGCGCGTCGTATCCGGCTGTGCCATGCGACCATCTCCGTTCCTGCGTTTAAAACCGGAACAAGTATACCCATCAACATATACCGCCCCAGTCGCATTTTTATCGGGCATCGCATCGCCGCGCTACCGCCTGTCGAATAATAGCCGCCCGCAGCATGTACACCCATATATAATTCTGCACTGTTGTTTATACTACTCAGCAGTTATCAACAGCGAACATTAGCCGATAAATTAACCCAACAACGCAGCAAGGCGGGGGCCTGGATACACGCAAAGCGCCGAACAACAACGCGTGTGCACAACGAGCTCGCCCGACGCAATCCGCCCGACCTCAGAAAGCCGCTTACGACATGGATACTGTCAGCAATTACACCGAAACGCTCGAAAAGACCGTTCGTGACCTTCTCGAGCGTCAGGATGATCTGATTAGGACCGCCTTTACCGACCAGCTTACCGGACTTGGCAACCGCGGCGGCTTTGCCCGTTCCCTCGAGGAGCTCTGGGAGCAGGACACCCCCGTTACCATGGCGTTCATCGATATCGATAACCTTAAGCACTGCAACGACGTCTTTGGGCATGACGAGGGCAACCGTTATATCTTGCAGGTAAGCCTCTATCTCAAACTGTATATGAAAGTGGACGAGGCGGCGTTTCGCATAGGCGGCGACGAGTTTGCCATCCTATCTACGATTGCGACCGAAGACGACCTCGCCGAACGTCTGGAACACTGCCGAACGATCCTGCTCAAAAACAACGATTCCGAGATGCCCCACTCGTTTAGCTACGGAGTGGCACACGCCGACCCCGCCCTGGGCGAAGCCTCCAATCGCATGACACTCGATGCCGACCATCGCATGTACGACTACAAGCTACGTCATGCCATGCACCTCGATCGGCGCAATATCACGCAAGTCCACGCCGACGACTTCGAAATAAGCGATCGTATTTTTGACGCCTTTTCGATGCTCAACGAGGGCCGTTATTTCTTTATCGAGAACTTGGACAAACATCGCACCCTTTGGTCACAAGGTGCCTTGCGCGATCTTGGCCTTCCCTCAGAGCACATAGACAACTGTCGCGATTACTGGAAAACGCGCGTCCATCCCGACGACCTTGAGGCCTGCGTCAACGACATCGACCAAGTCTACAACGGTACCAAGCACCGTCGCGTCATGCAGTATCGTGTGCGCAACGCCGTCGGCGACTACGTCCTTTGCCGTGCTCGCGGGTTTCGTATCGACGGCGACGGAAATGTCCCCTCGCTCTATGTCGGCGAGCTCGTCAACCACTCACTTGCCGAAACCGTCGACGCCGCCACAGGCCTCGGAACGCAGCGCATGCTGGTCAACGCTATCGATACCTGCCGCCTTGACCGTTGCAAGACAGGGCTTATAGCGGTGCGCGTTCGTGGCACGACAAAGCTCAACGAGCTCTACGGGGCCGAGGCTGTCGACAACATGCTTGCCGAATACGCGGGCCGCATGCTGTCGATCACCCGCGGCAGGAGCCGGGTCTACCGTTCACGAAGCGTCCAGTTTGTCGTGCTCAGCAACGATTTGGACCACGAGGCATTCGAGCAACTGACCCGCCACCTTAAAGAGGCCGTTTTCGCTCCTGTGCAAATCGCGGGCGACACCATTACTCCCGTCTGTCTTGCGTCCCAGCATTTTACGAGCACTTAACCCATCAGGCGACCGCCGTTTTAGGCGAACTCGACCGTCGCCTTCGCACGGCCGGCGGGCTTGTTCCCAACGACAGCCTCCCCATACCCGAGGCTGAGCGCAAAAGCGCCATCGCCGAACGTATCGACTCGCTCACGGGCCTCTATCGACCCAGCGAGTTTATGCGGCGCGCCAACGCCTTCATCAAGGCAAGGCGCGACGGTGCTTGGTGTATCGCCACCGTCGACATGGGCCACATGCGCCTATTTAACGAATGGTATGGACAGGCCGAAGGCGACCGCCTGCTTGCCGATGTGGGCACGGTCCTCAAGGACATCGAGAATGCCGGCATGGGCGTCGCAGGGTACTGGGGCCAAGATGACTTTTGCGTACTCATCCCCTTTAAGCACATCACCGTCCATCAAATCTACAACCGCGTTCGCGAGGCAGTAGCCAGGCATGATGGCGGCGTAGGTTTTTGGCCGTCCATGGGCGTTTACCCCATCGATTCCAATGAGGAAATCACCATCGATGCGCAGGCAAAGGCCATGTTTACCAATCGGCGCGCAAAAAACGACTTTAAGGAGCGCATTGCCATTTTTTGCCCCGAGGAGTACAAGCGCGAAATCGTGTTCAACCGCACGCTGGCCGAATTCCAGTACGCGCTGTCAAATGGTCGCATCACGTACTATCTTCAGCCCCAGGTCGATATGGAAACCGGCGAGATTATTGGCGCCGAAGCACTCACCCGCTGGATTGACAAGGACGGCTCTCTCATTTCGCCCGCAACGTTTATCCCCGCACTCGAGGAAAGCGGCTTTGTAGTGACGCTCGACAAATATGTTTGGCAGGGCGTCGCCATGTGGCTCCGCGAGCGCCTCAATCGAGGACTTCGCGTGGTTCCGATTTCCCTCAATGTGTCGCGCGTAGACATTCTTGCCTGCGATGTCGCCGAGCATATGGGGTCGCTCGCCGCCCAGTACAACCTGCCGCCCGAACTCATGCACATCGAGATCACCGAGACCGCCTATACCGGAGAGTCCGAGGCCGTGGATAAGCTGACCGCGAATCTGCACACCCGTGGCTTCTCGACCTACATGGACGATTTTGGCACCGGCCAGTCCACGCTCGCGATGCTCAAGAACGTCAACGTCGACGTCATCAAGCTCGACCGCACCTTTGTGCCCACCGACCGCGATCAAGGCCGCGGCGCGCAGATCGTGTCATCGATGCTCGAGATGGCGCAGTCGCTCCATCTGCCCGTCGTGGTTGAAGGCGTCGAGACAAATGAGCAGGCAAACATGCTACGACAAATGGGCGC
Organism: uncultured Collinsella sp.; assembly: GCA_902494545.1. Taxonomy (GTDB): domain Bacteria; phylum Actinomycetota; class Coriobacteriia; order Coriobacteriales; family Coriobacteriaceae; genus Collinsella. The sequence continues at coordinate 3,710 of CABUTP010000103.1, forward strand.
CCGCTACGCTCAGGGCTTCCTCTACTACCGCCCCATGCCGGCGAAGGATTTTGAGGCATTGCTCGATGGTGGCAATAACAACTGACACGCTCGCGCGCAAAACGCCACCGCCGAAGGGGGGAATTTGCCTCCATTAGCTAACTTATATCCCCAATTCAAACCGAATTGGGGATATGATACAAACCATTGTTCCGCCCAAGGAGGTTATCTGTCATGAACGAGTCGTACCGCATGGGCGAGCAATCGATTATTGTCTATCTTCAGCGACTTGCGAATGGCGTCTCGACCGCCGAGCTTGACGTTGCCGCCCTGCCCGTAGAGTTGCGCGGCATTGGCGAGCAGTTGAAAAAGACGCATGCCATCCTGCAACAAGAGCGCCGGCTGCTTGAGAGCAACGCCTATATCGACCCGCTCACCAACTTGGGCAACCGCAACGGATTCGACCGTCACGTCGAGCAACTCTGGCGCAAAGGCGGCCCCTTCACCTGCGCCTATATTGACATCGACCATCTCAAGCATTGCAATGATAGGTTTGGCCACGCCGAAGGCAATCGCTATATTCTGAGCATCTGCCGCACGCTCTCCGAAACCATGGAGCACGATGAGATGCTGTTCCGTATCGGTGGAGACGAGTTTGTGCTCATCTCGCCCTCCGCAAACGAGACTGAACTCGAGCAGCGCTTGGAGCAGGTACGTACCAGGCTGATCGAGGCGAGCTCAGGTGGCAAGGCGCCCATGATCGGCAGCTTTAGCTTTGGCTGCTCGCGCGTCGATCCACTTGCTGGCGACACGCGTCGCCAGATGACGATGGATGCCGATCGCAAGATGTATCGCTATAAGCTTATGCATCGTGTGCAGCGACCGAAAGACGATGACGCGCCGCAACGCCCAATCGTCGATCAGCTTCCCTGCAACGACCGGGTGTTCCAAGCGATCTCCATGAGCTCCGAGACGCGCTATCCGTTCATCCTTAACCTCGATACGGGCGAATCGCAATGGTCGGTTAACGCCGTGCGCGATTTTGACCTGCCCTCCCAGCACCCTTTTAACTCACTCGACATGTGGCTTGCCCGCGTTCACCCCGAGGACCGCGACAACGTACGCGCCGAGCTCGACATGGTGATAAACGGCACGTGGCACTTCCACTACATGCAGTATCGCGTAATGGATGCCACCGGAAAATACGTGCTTTGCGACTGCACGGGCTACCGTTTGGACGGCACCGACACCGAGCCCAGCATGTATGTGGGCATTATCATCAACCGAAGCTTGGCAGATACGACCGACTCGGTAACGGGCCTGGGCGATGTCCACGCGCTGGTCAACGCTATTGGAGAGATGCGCCGCGTGGCGCGCGAGGCAGGCTTTATTGCCATTAAGGTCGACGATATCGCCGAAGTCAATGCCCGCTTTGGATTCGATGCAGGCGACCGCGTGCTCGCCGAAAGCGCCGCCTGCCTCATGGATTGTTCGCGCGGCAAGGGTCGCCTGTTCCGCTCGACGGGACCAATGTTCGTGGCGCTTTTCGACGATTTTGATCCCGAAGAGACCGACGCGATCGCGGAAGAAATCGAGCGGTTCCTGGGTTCTCCCGTGCTCATCGGCTCACTTGAATATCAGCCACCCATTCGTGTGGCGACGCTTCATCTGGACAGCGTTGACCGACAGCCCGTTTCCATTTTGAACGAGCTCAAAGCGCTGCTCGGGAAAGCCGTGCAGGTGCCAGGTACCAAACTGGATTAGCACCGCGCCCGCGCCGCCTCCCCCATCGTGCGATAATCCTCTGCAGAAGTCACCAAAAGCAGAGGGAGTTTGTGATGAAGGTTCTTTTGGTCAATGGCAGCCCCAAGGCAAACGGCAACACCGCCCGCGCACTCGCCGAGGTCGCCGAGCAGCTCAATGCCGAAGGCATTGATACCGAGGTGTTTCAACTGGGCGCCAAGCCCATTCGCGACTGCATTGGCTGTGGCCAGTGCGGCAAGCTTGGCGGTCGCTGCACCTTTGACGACGACGTGGTGAACGAGCTCATCGCTGCCGCCGAGCAGGCAGACGGTTTTGTCTTTGGCTCGCCCGTCTACTACGCGCACCCCAGCGGAC
>CABUTP010000104.1 GCA_902494545.1 uncultured Collinsella sp.
CGCTGCAAACGCCCCTAAGCGGCAATCTGACGTTCAATCGTCGGTCGCGTACCGAAGTACGCTTCCCTCCTCTTTCACGTCACCTTGCTCGCTTAGGGGCGTTTTCGCTGACTTATGCTCAACCTGCGGCGCCTTAGAGGTAGCCATTGGGGACGTTCTTAAATGACTAGTCAACTTGTTCGCCCTGGGCGGCGCTCGCTGTCCGTCCTCTGCCTGCGGCGTTGCCTTGCTCCGGATGCGGTGGTCATTGGGGACGTTCTTAAATGACTAGGTTGGGCACATTGCTTTGAGATGTTATTCAATCGTCTTTGATAGCCTTTAAGCTGTCTACCTGCTGAAAGTAATCAATGGCATGCATCTGAAATTGAAAATATTGCTCGAAAAATCGTCCAAGAAGTCGTGGGGCCTTTTTTGACGCGTCGCTCGTCAAGTGATGTGGCAAGCGTTTGGTTAGATATTGGTCAGTTTTGGGGCAACCTTGCCAAAAGCTTGACGGATGCAGATTTAGACGTCGATGAATGAACACTCTAGGCAGGCTCCAAGCAAAATTCTGGGCTGATTCTCGATAATCGCTTCCAATCGTCCCTTGCCGCGTGCCACCCTCGCGTACAATCTGCTCCGACATTCGCGCGCCGCCCGGCGCTTAAGAGGGGAGGACCCCATGGCAAACGAGATCTGGACCATCAAGCGTTGTCTCGAGTGGACCAAGGAGTACCTGGCCGAGCGCGGCGAGGAGCACCCCCGTCTTTCTGCCGAGTGGCTGCTGTGCGCAGCTACGGGTCTGGCGCGTATCGACTTATATATGCGCATGGACGAGACGCTCGACGCAGCGCAGCTCGAGACCATGCACGCGGCGGTCGTCCGTCGCGCGAAGGGCGAGCCGCTGCAGTACATCACCGGTAGCACGCAGTTTCGCATGATCGACGTCGCGTGCGCCCCCGGTGTGCTCATCCCGCGCCCCGAGACCGAGATGCTCGTCGAAGAAGTCCTGAACTACCTGGATGCCGAGGTGCTGAGCCCCGAGGCCGCCGCCCGCCAGCGCGTGGAGCTGCCTTGGAACGATGAGGTCGAACAGGCTCGCAAAGCCGAGGCGGCGCTGGCCGACGAGCGCGCGACCGCCGAGCGCCGTGCTGCCAACCTGACGGCCGCCGATGAGGCTGCGCTGGGTAGCGACGTGCTCGGTAGCCGCGCCTATGCCGAGGAGCTTGCCGATCGCGAGGCCGAGGAAGCCGCCGTGCGGGCGGCAGAAGCAGAGGCCGTGGAAACCCCCGAGCCCGAGCTCGACGAATACGGCATCGCCATTGAGGGCAACGACCAACAGACGCCTCCCGCGCAAGATGCCGCCGAGGCTAACGTATCTGCCCCAGCCGAGCCCCGCACTGCCCGCGTTCTCGAGGTCGGCTGCGGCACGGGCTGCATTTCGCTCTCCCTTGCCTGGGAGCGCCGCGGCCATGTTACCTGCACCGCTACCGATATCGAGCCGCGCGCCATCGACCTTGCTACCAAAAACCGCGATGCGCTTGGCCTCACGTCCGACGAGGTCGCCTTCAGCCTCACGAACCTGGTGAGCTCCATTCCCCGCGAAGAGTGGGGCACCTTTGACGTACTCGTCTCCAACCCGCCCTACATCCCCACCGATGTCATGCGCTCGCTGCCGCACGAGGTCAAGGACTTTGAGCCCGATCTGGCGCTCGAGGGCGGTGCCGACGGCCTCGATATCTTCCGCCGCCTGCTCAACGCGGCGCCCTACATGTTGCGCGCCGGCGGCCTCTTTGCCTGCGAGCTCTACGAGGGCGCCCTCGATGCCGCGGCCGAGCTCTGTCGCCAGGCAGGCCTTTCGGACGTGCGTATCGTCCACGACCTCACCGATCGTCCCCGCATCGTTCGAGCCATCGTCACCGAGCCCAAGCAGCGTATCTAAGCTGAACTAATAGACATTTGCTCAAGTTTGCTCTTGCAATATACCGTAAAACTTCTATTATAGAAGGAGAAAGGTATGTCGAATCAGCTGCATCGGTACCGTATCGTGCTTGATTACATTGAACCTTGGCTTGATGAGCAGGATGAAGCTACGCTGAAGCAGATTTATGCAGACCTTTTGGTGCTCGAGAAGGAAGGTCCCAGCCTTGGTCGTCCACTGGTTGACCGTGTCAAGGGCTCGAAGCTTCATCATTTAAAGGAGCTGAGAGTGACTTCATGTGGTGGGCAGGTGATCCGCATCCTCTTCGCCTTTGACCCCAAGCGCCAGGCGGTATTGCTATTGGCGGGTGATAAGTCGCGAGCGGGATCGTCAAGGGCAAAATGGAACGGCTGGTATGCGATCAACATTCCAAAGGCCGAGCAAATATACCGTCGCCACGTAAGGAGGCTCGATCGAGATGGAACTGCATGAGTATATGGAATCTCGCGGGATAACACGCGACTCCATTACCGCCGAGCAGGAGAGGACTCGCGATCGTATCGAAGCCTATAAGCTTGCTCAGATTCGCAGGTTAAAAGATCTAACACAGGCGTCGGTCGCCCAATCGATGGGCGTTTCTCAAAAACGCGTATCCGAGCTCGAGCGTGGGGAATTGGGTTCGATGAGGCTTGACACGCTGAGCAGGTACGCAGAGAGCCTCGGCGGAAAACTGGTTGCAAGCATCGAGTTTCCCGATCGTACCGTTACGCTTGCGCGCTAAAAATCTTCAATTAACCCCCTCACTTTCACCGACTACTAGAGCCGCTCACCAAACCAACATGCGCTCTGGGCAAATAGGTTGAACGTTTCGTGCGAGAATGCCCCACAGTAAACAAACTTGCACCAGAGCGTAAGGGGCTGGCATACACATGCAGACGGTCTATCGGGTATACGAGGGAGCGCGCGAGCCACATCGGCTTGCAGTCGAGCGCACGGCCGAGCTACTCGGTCGCGGCGGCCTGGCGCTTATTCCAACCGAGACGGTCTACGGTGTCGCCGTGGCGGTCAACGCCTTCTCGGATGCCGCTCCACAAGATACAAGTGAACCTCTGCCGTGGCCGCGCGATCCGCAGGCCACCGTCAACGGCGCCGCGGTCCCCGCACTCGGTACCGGCTACCGTCGCATCTTTACCCTCAAGCAGCGCGAGCTCACCCAAACGGTTGCCTGGCTGGTCGATGATGCCGAGGCACTCGACCGCTATGGCGTGGATATCCCTAACGAGGCCCGCGTGCTCGCCCGACGATGCTGGCCGGGCGCCCTGACTATCGTGGTCAAGGCGGCCCCCTGCGTGCCGACCTTTATGCGCGCCGCCGACGACACGGTGGCACTTCGCGCTTCGGCCTCGCCCGTGGTGCAGGCGCTCATCCGCGCCTGCGGTAGCCCTCTTGCCTGCACCAGCGCCAACACGCATGGCGCGCCCGCGCCGGCAAGTTTTGTCACGGTGGAGGAGCGCATCCTGAAGGGGGTCGATGTGGCCGTCGACGCCGGTGAGACCCCGTGTCGCGACGCCTCAACCATCGTGTCGTTTCAGCACGGCGAGCTCCAGATCCTGCGCCAAGGCGCGCTTCCCGCATCAGAGATCGAACGGGTCCTGTCCGACCCGATGCAATAGAAAGGTGTAAGCGATGTCGTTGAATCTAGGTAGCCTGGGTATGGAAGACGCCTCGTTTAGCTTTGGCGGTTCCTACATCATGGCGCTCGACTGCGGCACCACCTCGGTACTCGCGACCATCGTCGACGAGTACGGCTGCATCGTCGCCCAGGCGCGCCGTAGCGTCAAAACCAGCTTCCCGCGCCCCGGCTGGGTGGAGCAGGATCCCACGGAGGTGCTTGCCAGCCAGATCGGCGTGATGATGGAGGTTCAGTTTAAGAGCGGCATCCATTCTGACCGCATCGCCGCCATCGGTATCTCCAATCAGCGCGAGACCACGGTAGTGTGGGACCGCATAAGCGGCCAGCCCATCTATAACGCCATCGTGTGGCAATGCCGTCGCACCGCGCCTCTGATCGACGAGCTGGTTGAGCAGGGCGCAGAAGAGCTGGTGCGCTCCCGCACGGGGCTTACGCTCGACCCGTATTTCTCGGCCTCCAAGGTGCAGTGGATTCTCGATAACGTCGACGGTGCGCGTGAGAGCGCGGCGGCGGGCGACCTCATGTTCGGCACCATCGACACCTGGCTCATCTACAACCTCACCGGCGGTCAGGTCTTTGCCACCGACTACACCAATGCCAGCCGCACCGCGCTCTTTAATATCCATGCGCTCGATTGGGACGACGATCTGCTGGCGCTTTTCGACGTCCCACGTTCCATGATGCCCGAGGTTCGTTGGAGCTCGGGCGACTACGGCCGCGTCGCGAGCGACATCATGACCAACATGCCACCCATCATGGGCGTGGCGGGCGACCAGCAGGCGTCGCTGTTCGGCCACTGCTGCTTCCATCCCGGCCAGACCAAAAACACCTATGGCACGGGTTGCTTTATGCTCATGAACACCGGCGACGAGATCGTCGAATCCAAGAACGGTCTGGTCTCCACGATCGGTATCGCCGCGGACGGCAAAATCAGCTATGCGCTCGAGGGTTCTATCTTTGCCGCCGGCTCAACCATGAACTGGCTGCGCAACAACATGGGCATCATCTCGAGCGTGAGTGAGTCCGCGCAACTCGCCACTTCGATCAGCGACAACGAGGGCTGCTACTTCGTCCCCGCCTTCGCAGGCCTGGGCGCTCCCTGGTGGGACCCGCGTGCTCGCGGTATCGTGTGCGGCCTGACCGGCGCCTCGAGTCGCGCGACCATTGTACGTGCGGCCTGCGAGTCCATGGCCTACCAGAGTTATGACGTGCTACGCGCCATGGAGCAGGACGTGGGACTTTCGATTGAGCGCCTGTCCGTCGATGGCGGTGCCTCGCGCAACGAGTTCATCATGCAATTCCAGGCCGATCTGCTGGATATCCCCGTGCTGCAGTGCGAGACGGTGGAGACCACGGCGATCGGCGCCGCGTACTTGGCGGGCCTTGCTGTCGGCTATTGGGAGGATTTGGAGGAGCTGGAGCAAAACGCTCAGATCGTCAAAGTCTTCCATCCTCACATGTCCGCCGAGCGCCGTGAGAGCAACCTCGCTGGTTGGCGTGATGCCGTCAAGCGTTCGCTCAACACCGCTCAGTAGGGTTGCGACGAGCTGCTCGATACAACAAACCGTTAAACTTATGCACGGCGCGCGGCAACAACGTCGCCATGCGTCTTGTCAGCAAGGCCATCTTCCGGCCGCAATGAAAGGGGCATCAACCCATGACCGTCACCTACGATACGTCCCGTGTGACGCTTGTCGACCATCCGCTCGTCCAGCACAAGCTGTCGATCCTGCGCGACAAGAGCACCGGCACCAACCAGTTCCGCCAGCTCGTGCGCGAGCTCGCACTTTTTGACGGCTACGAGGCCATGCGCGACCTGCCCATGGAAGACGTCGAGGTCGAGACTCCCATCACCACCGCCACGTTTAAGCAGCTTGCCGGCAAGAAGCTCGCCATCGTTCCCATCCTGCGCGCAGGCCTTGGCATGGTCGATGGCATCCTCGACTTGGTACCCTCCGCTCGCGTGGGCCACATCGGTATGGAGCGCGACGAGGTTACTCACGAGCCGCATGAGTATTACTGCAAGATGCCCAAGGATATCGACCAGCGTATCTGCCTGGTTGTCGACCCCATGCTCGCCACGGGCGGTTCGGCCGAGATGGCCATCAGCTACCTGCGCGAGCGCGGTGTCAAGGACATCCGCATGCTGTGCATCGTCGCGGCCCCCGAGGGCCTCAAGTCGCTGACCGAGAAAGATCCCGATGTGC
>CABUTP010000105.1 GCA_902494545.1 uncultured Collinsella sp.
GAATGTCGTGGACACATGGGACATGACGGAGGAAGAGCTTCCCGGAACCTTTGAGGGCAAGTTCCGCATCGACCTCCCTAGTAAGCAGTATATGTTGCTTCGTCTGACTAAAGTAGAGGCGTAATAATAGAGATAATCGGCTCCGGGCGCGATTTGCTGCACGACCATCATAAGGGCAGCCCCTGTGGTGGTCGCGGCGATGCGCGTTCGGGGCTATGGCACGTGAGGGGCGAATATGCAGGAGTTCTTTGGAATCGATGTGGGCGGTACGGCCGTTAAATGGGCTGTGCTGGGCGAGGATTTTTCCATCCGCGAGCGCGGGAGCCTGCCGACGGGCTTTACCACGGCTGAGGAGACCGTTTCGGCGTTGATCGGGCTCGTCGAGCCGTACCGCGAGCGCGTGAACGCCGTAGGCGTGAGCGCACCCGGCGGTATCTACGAGGGAGACGTCACGGGAACGATCCATCGCGGCGGTGCGCTCACGTTTATGGACGGCTGCCCGCTGGGAAAGCTCATGTGCGAGGCGCTGGGGGTGCCGGTTGCCGTCAATAACGACGGTAAGTGCTGTGCACTCGGTGAGTACGCGGCTGGCGCTCTGCGCGGGACGCGTTTTGGCGTGGTGCTCGCTATCGGCACGGGCATCGGCGGCGGTATCGTCATCGACGGCAAGGTCCTGCGCGGCTCGCACTGCTTTGCAGGCGAGTTCAGCTTCTTGCGCAACGATGTCACGACTGCCGCGAGCATGGAAAACTCCTTTGCGGGTTCGGGCGGTTGGCGTGCGCTCCGCGATGCCGCCGTTGCCGAGAAGGGCCTGCCTGCGGATTCTCCGGTGGACGGCCGTCGCGTCTTTGAGTGGATCGCGGATGGCGACATGGCGGCGCAGCGCGCGCTCGACCGCTACGCTCGCTCATTTGACGGACAGCTCATCAACCTGCAGGCCGTGCTCGACCCCGAGGTCTTTGTGGTCGCAGGCGGCATCTCGTGCCATCCCGAGCTCATCGATGCCCTGCGTGCGCAGATGCCGCTGGCCCTCGCGGGTTACGAAGGAACCCTTGCCGGCATCCCTGTGCCGCAGATAAAGGCGGCCGAGCTCGGCAACGACGCCAACCTTTACGGTGCTGTCCAGGAGGCCATGCGCCTGGTGTAGCGCGAGCCAAACGAGGCTGTCGAAAAAGATAAAGGCCGGAGTGAACCGCCCTCATTTCCTTAGCACGGGAAATGGGGGCGGTTTAATTTGAGGCGGGACTTTTTGACCGCCTGATGGGTCGCGCGCCACAATTCGGGCGTCACAGCAGCTCGCCATGGCGGGCAATGTAGCGGCGCTTTGCCAGCTGAGTGAGCGCGATGTAGGCGGTGACGATGCCGATGAGCAGCGCGAAAAAGCTCGCGGGCAGTGCCATGAGGCCGAGCGCATCGGCGATGGGGCTTGCCGGCAGCCAGGTGACAAGCGCCAGGCCTAGCACGGTGAGCGCGCACAGCGCGGGCGCGGCGTGGTCGCGCGGGCTCGGCAGGCGCGGGGAGCGCAGCATGTGGACCACGAGTGTCTGCGACCACATGGACTCGACAAACCAGCCGCTTTGGAAGAGCGCAGCAAAGGTCGCCATACCCGCGACGCTGCCCGTCCCGGAGAGCTCGGACCAGCTTGCGCCCACGGTGGCGGGGCACACCACAAAGAAGAGCGCGGCGAAGGTCACGATGTCAAACAGCGAGCTCACGGGGCCCAGCTCGAGCATAAAGCCCTTGATGGACGCGGCGTCCCAGGAGCGCGGACGGGCGGTCCAGACGTCATCGACGGTGTCCCACGGTAGCGCGATGCACACGATCTCGTAGACGAGCGACAGCAGCACCAGCTGCAGGGCACTCATGGGCAAAAACGGCAAGAACAGGCTCGCGACGGTCACGGAGAACACGTTGCCAAAGTTGGAGCTCACTGTGGTCTTGAGGTACTTGAGCAGGTTGCCGTAGGTGCGGCGGCCTTCGATGATGCCGCGCTCGAGCACGCCTAGGTCCTTCTGAAGCAAGATGATATCGGCGGATTCCTTGGCAATATCGACGGCCGAATCGACCGAGATGCCGCAATCGCTCGCACGCATGGCGGCGGCGTCGTTGATGCCGTCGCCCATAAAGCCCACGGTGTGGCCGAGCAGCTCGCGCATGACGCGCACCAGGCGCGCCTTCTGCAGCGGCGAGAGCTTGGCGAAGAGGTGGGTTTTCTCGGCGCGCTTGGCAAGTTCGGCGTCATCGAGCGCATCGATCTCGGAGCCGAGCAAGACGTTGCTCGCATCGATACCAATCTGCTCGCAGACGGTGGCGGCGACGCGGTCGTTGTCGCCGGTCAGGACCTTGACCGCTACGCCTTTTGCCTCGAGCGTGGCGACGGCGCCCGCGGCACTTGCTTTGGGCGGATCGAGGAAGGCCAAAAAGCCCATCAGCACCATGTCGCACTCGTCGGCGATGCCAAACTCGCCCACGCAGCGCGGATCGGTCTTCTGTGCCACGGCAATCACGCGCAGGCCCTCGGCGTTAAGATCGGCGACCTGCTTGCGAATCTGGGCGAGGCTCTCGTTGGTGAGCGGCTGGGCGATACCGTTGACCTCGACAAAGGAGCAGATCTCGAGCATTTCCTCGGCAGCTCCCTTGGTAACCATCTGGGTTTTGCCTTGGGCGTCGGAGACAACTACGCTCAGACGACGGCGCGAGAAATCGAAGGGAACCTCGTCGACCTTGGTGTAGCGGTCGCGCAGGCTCTGGCCCAGCATGGAATCGGGTGCGACGGTCGAGGGCGTCACATCGGCGCGGTCGATAACGGCCAGGTCGATAAGGTTTTTGAGGCCGGTCTGGAAGAAGCTGTTTAAAAACGCATGGCGCAGCACGCGCGCGTCCTCGTTGCCATCGGTGTTGAGGTAGCGCTCGAGCACGATGCGGTCTTCGGTGAGGGTGCCGGTCTTGTCGCAGCACAGGACGTCCATCGCTCCGAGGTTTTGAATCGCCGGCAGCTCCTTGACGATAACCTGGCGACGGGCGAGGTCCTTGGCGCCCTGCGACAGGCTCGTGGTCACGATGACGGGAAGCATCTGCGGCGTGATGCCCACGGCCACACTTGTGGCGAACAGCAGCGCGTCGATGACGTTGCCCTTGGTGGCGGCGTTGATGGCAAAGACGGCCGGCGCCATAACGAGCATCAGGCGCACCAGCAGCATGGAGACGCTCGAGACGCCGCGGTCAAACGCGCTCTTTTCGCCGCGCCCGTTGAGCATCTTGGCGATGCCGCCCAGGTAGGTGTCCGAGCCGGTGGCAACGACAAGCGCCATGGCGGTGCCGTTTTGCACGGAGGTGCCGGTAAAGACGATGTTCTTGCAGGCAGAGAGTGGCAGTGCGGAGCCGTCGGCGCCCTCGACGACGGTGACGGCGGTGGTCTTCTCGACGGCCTCGCTCTCGCCGGTGAGTGCGGACTCGATCACAAACAGGTCGCGCGCGGTGATGATGCGGGCATCTGCCGGCACCATATCGCCGGCAGAGAGGCGGATCACATCGCCGGGGACGAGCTCGTCGAAGAGGATCTCGATGCGCTCGCCGTCGCGCAGAACGGTGCAAGTGTTGGAGACCAGGTCCTTGAGGGCCTCTGCCGCATTGCCGCTGCGGGCTTCCTGGATAAACTTCATACCGCCCGATACCAGCAGCATGATGCCGATGACGATGACCGTGGAGGGGTCGCGCTGCGGTTCGGGCACGGCGAGCACGTCGATGTAGAGCGAGACCAGCGCGAGCGCGGCGAGGATGCCGGCGAAGGGATCGATGAAGGCGTCGGCGATGCGGCGGGCGAGCGTCTTGGTCGGTGCCTCGATGGTGTTGGGGCCGGAGGCGTCCAGGCGCTCGGTTGCCTGCTCGGCGGTGAGGCCGTTTGCCGTGGCGTCAAGCAGTACGAGAGCGTCCTCGGCGCTATGGGTGGCGGCGAATATGGTGTTCTTGGACAGGCCGGTGCGAGCGGCAGGGCGCGCCGTGCGGCGGCGCTTGGAGATGGCTTCGAGTACCGTGGCGGTTTTGAGCATCAGCATAGGGTCCTCCTTGTTGAAGGGAGTTAGCGTACGTGTCGTATTGAATTGCAAAAAACCTAGATGTCGCTCACGTCATGCTCGCGAACCACCACAAAGGGGACAGGCATCTTTGTGGTGGTTTTGACGATCTGTTGTTGGTGGTTATGCGTATGCGGAATCCTCACGGCGTGCCGAGGGCGACATGCAGGTTTTTCGACTAGGACTGCCTTCCATGGCACACCTCCTAAAGGCCGAGCGCGGCGCGCTTTGGGTATCTCGTACCCCATTTTAATCCGCCCGTATTCTTGATGAGGGGGTTTGCGATGTCAACCCCATTGTTCGGAAAACCATTGCCCCCGACAAAGCCTTTGCAGAATGCCGTGGCCTCAAAGCGCGCCCGCATCGACGCTTCGCCTGCGCTAAACTGGAAGGCACGTACGCGATTACGAGAGGAGCCCTCATGGAGGCTTACAAGCAAGAGTTCATCAAGTTTATGGTTGAGTCCGACGTTCTTAAGTTCGGCAGCTTTACGCTCAAGAGCGGCCGCCAGTCCCCGTTCTTTATGAACGCCGGCGCTTACGTGACGGGCTATCAGCTCAAGAAGCTGGGCGAGTATTACGCCCAGGCCATCCACGATAACTTTGGCGACGACTTTGATGTGCTGTTTGGGCCGGCCTACAAGGGCATTCCCCTGGCCGTCGTGACCGCGATTGCCTACCACGAGCTGTACGGCAAGGAGGTCAAGTACTGCTGCGACCGCAAGGAGGCCAAGGACCACGGCGCCGACAAGGGCAACCTGCTGGGCTATGAGCCCCAGGACGGCGACCGCGTGGTCATGGTCGAGGATGTCACCACCAGCGGCAAGTCCATCGACGAGACCTATCCCAAGGTTAAGGCTGCTGCCGACGTCGAAATCAAGGGCCTGATCGTGTCCCTCAACCGCATGGAGGTCGGCAAGGGCGGCGTGACCACCGCGCAGAAGGAGATCGAGGCCAAGTACGGTTTTCCCGTCGCGAGCATCGTTTCCATGGCCGAGGTCGTCGAGACTCTCTACAACCACGAGATCGACGGCAAGGTCGTCATCGACGACGAGCTCAAGGCCGCCATCGACGCTTACTACGAGCAGTACGGAGCTCGTTAGTTACGGCGTTTTACCAAACGCCGTAACTGCTCGACGCTGCGCGGGCCGCATTTGGACAATCTGACGTTCAACTTCAAGGGCGCGACCAGAAGGTCAGCGCCCTTTCGTTTCACGTCACCTTGTCTCAAATGCGGCCCGCTCGCTCATATGACCCAATCCGCTGTCAAGGGCCACAATGGCCCCGCCGACCGCTTGCAATCGGTCGGCGGGGCCTGCCGTTGAACCCGTCCCGGTCCGCCCCCGGCATGTCGTCGACGCCTTCGGCTCAGTCTCATATCCGCGGATACCGCTCCGGCGGCCCGCAATCCTCTCCTTCGGCGGGGTTCCCCAAGTCTGTCGACGCGGATGCGGCGGCCGCCGCGCGCACAGCGAGAACGGGGGTATCCCCGAAGGCTGCCCGGCTCGCCGGGACGGGGGCTATGTCTATTCGCCGGCCTCCCGGCACATCATGCCGAGGGCCCACAGCCACCTCACGAGCTCGGCGGCGGTGGCGGCGTTCGCCTTCGCCTGGGGCATGCCCCTCTCGAGCATCTCCTCGCGTCGCCGGAGCAGGCGCTCGGACCCCTTCCTCCCGTGCATCCTTATCTCGAGGGGCACGCCCGTGTCCCTC
>CABUTP010000106.1 GCA_902494545.1 uncultured Collinsella sp.
AGACCCACAAAGGCACCGCCGCAGATGAACAGGATGTTCGTCGTGTCGATCTGCAGCAGCTCCTGCTGGGGATGCTTGCGGCCGCCGGTGGGCGGAACGCTTGCCACCGTGCCCTCAAGGATCTTAAGCAGCGCCTGCTGAACGCCCTCGCCCGAGACATCACGGGTGATGGAAAGGTTCTCGGCCTTGCGGGCAATCTTGTCAATCTCGTCAACGTAGATAATGCCAACCTGCGCGCGCTCGATGTCGCCGTCGGCGGCATTGATGAGCTTGAGCAGGATGTTCTCCACGTCCTCGCCCACGTAACCGGCCTCGGTGAGCGCGGTGGCGTCGGCGATGGCAAACGGCACCTCGAGGATACGCGCGAGCGTCTGGGCGAGCAGGGTCTTACCGGTACCGGTAGGACCAAGCAGCAGGATGTTGGACTTGGCGAGCTCTACCTCATCCATATCGTCGTCGAACTGCGAGCCCATGCCGTCGTCAAAGGCAGACACCGCGACACCGCCCTCGATCACGCGGCGGTAGTGGTTGTACACGGCCACCGACATGGCGCGCTTGGCGTCCTCCTGACCCATAACATAGGCCGAAAGCTCGTCATAGATCTCGTGCGGCGTCGGCACGTGCGTGATGACCTGGCGGTCGTCCTCGAGCTCAAAGCCCTCGGCCTCGGGGTCCACGGCGGGCTGGGATGCAGCCTGGCCGTGGTCGTTGAGGAAGCCCGGCAGCTTGCCGTTGCGGGCGGCGTCCATAAAGTCCGAAGCCAGCGACTCCTCCAGAATCTCGGAACAGGCGGCGACGCACTCGTCACAGATAAATATGTTGGTCGGACCCTTTACGAGGCGACGAACCTGGCCCTGCTCTTTTCCGCAGAAGGAGCAGCGGATGGGGTTGCCGTTCTCGTCGAAACCGTCCTGCATGTTACCGGCCATCCTAGGCGTCCTTCGCGGCAAGATCGCGCGAGGTGACGATACGGTCGATCAGGCCGTAGTCGAGGGCCTCGGCAGCGGTCAGGTAGTTGTCGCGCTCGGTATCGGCCTGGACCTTCTCGATCGGCTGGCCCGAGGCATCGGACAGGATCTGGTTGAGCTCGCGGCGGGTCTTCTTGATCTCCTCGGCAACGATCTCGATCTCGGTCTGCTGGCCCTGGGCACCGCCGCTGGGCTGGTGAATCATGACCTTGGAGTGCGGCAGGCAGAAGCGCTTGCCCTTGGCGCCGGCCGAAAGCAGTACGGCGGCCATAGACGCGGCCATGCCCACGCAGATGGTGGAAACCTGCGGCTTAATGAAGTTCATGGTGTCCAGAATCGCCAGGCCGGAGTAGACCTCGCCACCGGGCGAATTGATGTAGAGCGAGATATCCTTCTCGGCATCCTGGCTCTCAAGATGCAGCAGCTGGGCAACGACCAGGTTGGCGCTGACGGAGTTGATCTCCTCGCCCAAGAAGATGATGCGGTCGTTGAGCAGGCGCGAATAGATATCGTAGCTGCGCTCGCCGCGCGGCGTCTGCTCGATAACGTATGGCACGAGGGCGGAATCGAACTTGGCGATCATACGCATCTCCATTTCTCTTACGGACCAATAGTGGTTCTAGACAAACGTACGGTGCCCGCATGCTATGCATTGGCTGGCACCGTACGAAGCAACCGGATAACCGGTGTATAACTTTACCCCATCACGGGCGCACACATGCGCTCGCGGGCAAGGTGGCGAGAATTACTCGGCGTCCTTGGCGGTCTCGTCGACCTCGGTCACCTTGGCGTTCTCGACCAGGTGGTCGACGGCCTTGGAGCGACGGATGGACTCACGGACGGCAGGCATGCGGCCATCGGCGATGAACTCGGCCTTGGAAGCCTCGACGTCCTTGACGCCGGCCTTCTCGAACTCGGCGTTGATATCGTCCTCGGTGACCTCGATCTTGAGCTCACGCGCGAGGGCGTCGAGAGCCAGGGACTCACGGGCAACGTCGTTGGCCTGCTTGTGCAGGTCGCCGATGAACTGCTCCATGGTCAGACCGGAAGCGGGCAGCCAGGTGTCCAGGGTCATGCCGCGGGCAGCGAGGTTGGACAGGAAGTTCTGGCCAAGCTCCTCAAAGACGGACTGCTCGTAGTCGGCGTCCATCTCGTCGAGCTGCAGGCGCTCGGCGAGAGCGGAGACGCAACGGTTCTCCTTCTCGGCCGGCAGGCGGGAAGCCTTGTCCTGCTCGATCTCGATCTTGATGGCGTCGCGCATAGCGTCGATGCTGTCGAAACCAAAGTCGGACTTGACGAGCTCGTCGGTGAGCTCGGGGGTGTTGCGGACCTTGATGCCCTTGACGGTGACCTCGACGGTGTGGGTCTCGGCCTCCTCGCCCTCCTCGACCTCGTCGGTCCAGGTGACGGTCTTGACGTCGTCAACGTTGGCACCGATCAGGGCCTCGTTGAACTCCTTGGGGTTGCTGTCGCTACCGGCGATGAGCATACGGCCCTCGGCGGCGAAGTTGTCGGCGTTCTCGACGGCCTTGAGGTCGACGGTCACGTAGTCGTCAGCCTCGACGGCGCGACCCTCGACGTCCTCGAAGGTGGCACGGTAGTTGAGGAGCATCTCGACCTGGTTGTTGATCTCGGACTCGGTGACCTCCGCGGGAGGCATCTCAATCTCGACGGCGTCGAAGGAGGAGAGCTCAGCGGCAGGACGCAGGGAGAACTCGACGGTGTAGGTGTAGTCCTCGTGATCCTTGGCGAGGTCGAGCTCCTTGTAGTCACCGTTCTTGGTGGGGACGATGTCCAGCTCGTTGAGGACGACGGGCTCGTTGGCGGCGATCAGGTCGTTGGTGGCCTGAGCGAGGGTAGCCTCGGCGCCAAGAGCAGAGTCGATGACCGGACGGGGAGCCTTGCCAGCGCGGAAGCCCGGGAAGCGGTACTTCTTGGCGGTGTCCTTGTAGGCCTTCTTGATCGCGGCGTCGACGTCGGCGGCCGGGATGGTGACCGTAGCGGTGAGCTTGGCGTCCTTGACGTCAGAAGCGGTGATGTTCAACACGTTCCTCCTCATACTGCCCAGCTTATCTGAGGTGCTGGTACCTTTATGCAACAAAGAGTCGCGACGGCGGGAGCCGACGCAAGTGCGTTGGTGCGGGCGAAAGGACTCGAACCTTCACGGGAATCCCACCAGAACCTAAATCTGGCGCGTCTACCAATTCCGCCACGCCCGCATGAGCGCACAGACTAGGAATGATAGCAGATACGAACGACAAGCGCACGCACACGTTTTACAGGCTCACGACCTCACCACGAGCGCGAAAGGCGGGGCGAGTTGCCCCGTCCCGCCCATTACGACTTGTTCGCTGACCCGCTACTCCCCCAGCAGCGCTTTCTCCGGCGTGATCGGCAGCGAGCGAACCTGATGGCCGGTGGCGTGTGCCACGGCCGAGGCCACTGCGGCGAGTGGCGTGTTAATAACGACCTCGCCAATCGACTTGGCACCAAACGGACCCGTCGGCTCGTAGCTCGGCTCAAAGGCCACGCGAATGCTGCCGATATCCAGGCGCGTGGGCAGCTTGTAGCTCATAAAGTTGCCGGTGCGCAGGCGGCCGCGCTCATCGTGCTCGACTATCTCGTAGAGTGCGTGACCGATACCTTGAGCAATGCCGCCCTCGGCCTGGACGCGCGCGAGCGCCTCGTTGATCACGGTGCCGCAGTCAACGGCGGCGACGTAATCCACAACGGTCACCTTGCCGGTGGCCTTGTCGACCTCGACCTCGGCAATGCCGGCCATAAACGGCGGGGGCGAAACGGGCAGGCAGGCAGAGGCATGCGAGGTGAGCGCGTCGCCGCCCGCAATGTTCTTGACGCACAGGTTGGCAAAGTCGCGCAGCGTGAGGTAGCGGTTCTGCTCGCGCGCGGCGCGCTCGTCGGACAGGCGCACGTACTGGCCATCAAAGACCACGTCGGCGGCGTCCACGTCCCACATCTGGGCGGCCTTGGCGCAGATCTTCTCACGCAGCTCGGTCGCGGCGTTCTTGGCGGCAAGGCCCGTCACGTAGGTACCGGAGCTCGCGTACGAGCCGGCGTCGAACGGCGACACATCGGTGTCCACGCCGCGCACCACAATGAGCGAGCTCTCCACACCCAGCTCCTCGGCGGCAATCTGCGCCAGGATCGTGTCGACGCCCATGCCGTTATCGGTGGCGCCGGTGCCGATGGTAATGAAGCCGTCCTCTTCCAGGCGCATGTCGATGCCGGCGATGTCCACGTTGGAAATGCCCGAGCCCTGCATGGTGAGCGCGCAGCCCAGGGCGCGCACGCGGTCGCCCAGGTCCACGGCCAGCGGCTTGTCGCGCCAGCCGATCATGTCCATCGCACGCAGCAGGCAGCGGTCGAGCGCGCAGGCATTGAGCTTCTCGTTGTAGTACTGCGGCATGGTCTCGCCCTCGCGCACGATGTTCTTAAGGCGCAGGTCGGCGGGGTCCATGTGCAACATGTCGGCAAGCTCGTTGACGGCGCTCTCCACGGCAAACTGGCCCTGGGTGGCACCGTAGCCGCGATACGCGCCGCCGCGGTTGGTGTTGGTGTAGACGGCGTCCCACCTAAAGCGGCTCGCCTTCACATGGTTGTAGATGGGCAGGCTCTTGTGGCCCGAGAGGCCGATCGTCGTGGTGGCATGCTCGCCGTACGCACCGGCGTTGGACAACGTGTGCAGGTCGATGGCCGTGATGGTGCCGTCGTTCATGGCGCCCAGCTTGACGGTCATCTGCATCTGGTGACGCGAGTTGCCCGCAGTGATGGTCTCCTCACGGGTGTAGCAGCAATAGCTCGGACGGCCAGTCTGCTGGGTCACGAATGCCACGAAGATCTCGCAGCACCCCGTCTGCTTGGAGCCAAAGCCGCCGCCGATGCGCGGCTTAATAACTTGCACCTGCGACTGCGGAATGTCGAGCGACTGCGCGACCATGCGGCGCACGTGGAAGGGCACCTGCGTAGAGGTGGTCACCGAGATGCGGCCGAACGCGTCGGTCGTCGCGAAGGCACGGAAGGTTTCCATGGGCGCGGTCTGCGTGGCCTGGCTGGTGTAAGTGCGCTCAAAGACGATGTCGCTCTGGGCGAAGGCCTCGTCCAGATCGCCAAAATCACTGGTACCGCTGCACACCAGATTGCGAGCAACGTCGCCGCCCTGCGGGAACATAAAGGTCACGTCGCCCTCGGGGTGGACCACGATGTCGTTATCGAGTGCCTGGGTAAAGTCGAGCAGCGGCTCGAGCACCTCGTAGTCGACCTTGATGAGCTTGAGTGCCTTATCGGCGGCTTCCTCGGTCTCGGCGGCGACGATCGCCACCTCCTCGTTTTGGTAACGGACGAGGTTCTCGAGAATCAGGCGGTCGTAGGGACTCGGCTGCGGATAGCTCTGGCCGGCAATGGTAAAGCGCCGCTTGGGCACGTCCTCGTAGGTGTAGACGCCCACCACGCCGGGCACCTTCAGGGCGCGCGACGTATCGATGGAGCGAATCTTGGCGCGGGCATACGGGCTGCGCTTGAGCTTGACGATCAGGGCGCCGGCGGGCACCAGGTCGCCCGTGTAGACGGGACGACCCTCGAGCAGGGCCTTCGAGTCCTTCTTGGGCTGCTTGTGGGTGATCTGCTTGTAGGAGACACCGTCGCAGCTGGTGTCGTTGACCGGCAGCTCGCGCATCTCAAAGCCCACCTGCACGCCGGACTCGTTGAGAAAGCGCACGATAGCGCGCAGCTGGCTCTCGTAGCCGCTGCAACGGCAAAGGTTGCCGGCAAGCTGACGTGAGAGCTCCTCGCGCGTGGCG
>CABUTP010000107.1 GCA_902494545.1 uncultured Collinsella sp.
ACGCTTCGTAAAGGGCATGACCCAGATCGAGATTGCCAAGAAGCTGGGCATCTCGCAGGTGCAGGTCTCTCGCCTGCTGCGCCGTACCCTTAAGAAGATTCAAGACAAGATTGACCCCGACGGAGTGATGGTTCGTTCATGAGTGAGCACCCCCAACAAACCGACCGCACGCTGCGCGATACCCGCATTCTGACGTTGCGCATTTGGGGCGTCGTCGGCTGCATTGTCATCGCCGTCGTCATCTTTAACCTTATGGGCATCCTGGCGCCGGTTATCGAGTTTCTCGCTGTCGGCTCCATCATCGCCTTTGTGATGTCGCCGATAACCAACTGGCTCGAGCACCATGGCGTGAATCGCGGCATCGGTTCGCTTATCGCGCTTATTGTGGTCGTTGCCGTGCTCGTCGGCGTCGTTTGCATCTTGTCGCCGATTCTCTTTGGTCAGATCATGGAAGTCCTGAGCCGCCTGCCCGAGCAGCTTCGTGTTGCTGGTGGCGACCTCAACGAGATGATCTCGCATGCCAAGACGCTCAACAACACGCCGCTCAAGGAGTATCTGGACGATAACCTTTCTTCGCTCGTTACGGTGGCGTCCAAGTATGTCTCACAGATTGCCGCCGAGCTCGGTCGTGGTGTATTCCCGCTCATTACCAATACGGCCTCGCAGCTGTTCGTCATCTTCCTGGGCTTGGTGCTTGCCTACTGGTTGGCCTGCGACTATCCCCGTATGCACCACGAGGTCTGCACCATCATCGGACAGGAAAAAGAGACCTCGTACCGCTTTATGGTCGCGATTCTTTCTCGCTCGGTCGGCGGTTATATGCGCGGCATGGTCGTGACGTCCATCTGCGGTGGCATCCTCGCCTTTATCGGCTTTACGCTCATTGGTCATCCGTATGTGGCACTCATGGCCATCTTCACCGGCATCATGCACTTGGTCCCGGTCGTCGGTCCCTGGGTGAGTGCTGCGATTGCCACGGTGCTCGGCTTTATGTTCAGCCCGATGCTGGCGCTGTGGACCTTGATCGTGACCATGGTGGCACAAAATGTCACCGACAACGTCATTTCGCCTAAGGTTATGCAGAGCTCGGTGCAGGTGCATCCCGTCATGAGCCTGACGGCCCTCGTTATTGGTTCGGCACTCATGGGCCCCATTGGCATGGTCATCGCCATCCCGTTGTGCGCGGCCCTCAAGGGCATTTTCGTCTACTACTTTGAGAACGAGACCGGTCGCCAGCTCGTGGCATACGATGGCGCTGTGTTTAAGGGCACGCCGTATCGCGATGCCGAGGGCAACCCTGTCGCCGCCTATGACGCGCTTGGCGATGATACGTTCATTTACGAGTCCGAGCTCATCGGCAACGAGACTGCGCCCGAGGCCAAGGCTATGCCCAAACCCGAATTCGATAATCCCTGGATCAAGCTCTCAGGTCTTCAGCCCGACGCGACAGGCTTTTTCAAGAACCCCTTCGCCAAGGATGACGATTCCAATACGGACGACGACACCAAAACTGGCATCGACGGCTCCATGGACGATTCGGATTCCAAATAGGCCCTGTTAGTTGATCTACTTCTTTGCCGGTGTCGTATACGAAACCGCTATACCCGCGGCAATTGCCATGAGACAGCTCGCGATGAATCCGAACTCATACTTCAAAACGTTTGTTGCGGTCAGGGCGATAATCAACACTGTCGTAATTTGCAGAATTATCATTATTGCGAAGAGATTGATTCCTTGTTTGGCCGAAGTCGCTGAGTGAGTTTGGCTTTGTTGATTCAGGTTGTAGCTGACAACAAAAGCGACCAGTTCGCTTGATACGGGGCCGACTAG
This sequence comes from uncultured Collinsella sp., assembly GCA_902494545.1. Classification (GTDB taxonomy): domain Bacteria; phylum Actinomycetota; class Coriobacteriia; order Coriobacteriales; family Coriobacteriaceae; genus Collinsella. Next base: position 1,831 of record CABUTP010000107.1, read on the forward strand.
ATAGAAAAAGATTGCGTCAATGAGGCCTATGGTGTTGTAAGTTGTTTCGCCGGAAAACACAGCGTATAAAGCATATCCAAATCTTGGGTGATTCATGTATGAGTCCGAAAAGACGAAGAGCGTCAATATTGCTACTACCAGAAGTGCATTCAGGACAAATCGTTTGCTTTTCATCGATCGCTCCTTCCAGATGGTTCTTATATAGCATTTTACCAAACCCATTTTTTTCAAAGGATTGCTTAGTCCTAAATAACATGCACTTTCGCTGAAGGGTCGCTGTTTGGCGGCCCTCTTTTTTGCACAGGCGCGGTGGGATGGTAATATCGTTACGTTTGAACTGTTTCGATGTGAAACCGAGGAGATTCCCTCTATGAGTGCTGACTACCCGTCAATGACTACGGCCGAGATTCGCTCCAAGTTCCTCAACTTCTTTGAGGAGCGCGGTCTTAAGCTCTATCCTTCTTCGTCCCTCGTTCCCGACGATCCTTCGTTGTTGCTTGCCAACGCCGGCATGAACCAGTTTAAGGAGTACTACCAGGGCAAGAAGACCATGAAGGAGATCGGCGCGATCTCCTGCCAGAAGTGCGTCCGCACCAACGACATCGACTGCATCGGCGAGGACGGCCGTCACCTGTCCTTCTTTGAGATGCTCGGCGACTTCTCCTTTGGCGGCGTCTCTAAGCAGCAGGCCTGCGCTTGGGCCTTTGAGCTCATCACCAAGGAGTTCAAGCTGCCGCTTGATCGCCTGTACTTCACCGTCTTTACCGAGGACGACGAGACCCATGACGTGTGGCGCTCCCTGGGCGTTGCCGAGGATCACATCTCGCGCCTGGGCGAGGATGACAACTTCTGGGCCGCTGGCCCCACCGGCCCCTGCGGTCCGTGCTCCGAGATCTACTTTGACATGGGCGAGGAGGTCGGTTGCGGCAGCCCCGACTGCAAGCCCGGATGCGACTGCGACCGCTTCCTTGAGTTCTGGAACCTCGTGTTTACCCAGTACGACCGCCAGGAGGACGGCTCCATGCCGGAGCTGCCGCACCGTAACCTCGATACAGGCATGGGTCTGGAGCGCATGGCCGCCATCATGCAGCACAAGACCGCTAACTATGACGGCGATCTGATGCAGCACCTCATCAAGCTCGGTGAGGAGATCAGCGGCAAGACCTATGACGCCGACGATTACTCCGGCGCCAGCCGCTCCCTGCGCATCATCGCCGACCACTCCCGTGCCGTCGACTTTATGATCTCGGATGGCATCCTTCCCGGTAACGAGGGTCGCGAGTACGTTCTTCGCCGCCTGCTCCGTCGTGCCGTGTTTCACGGCCGCCTGCTGGGCATCGAGGGCGCCTTCCTGACCAAGTTTATCGACGAGGTCAACGCTCAGATGGGCGAGGCCTATCCCGAGCTGCTCAAGAACGTCGCGCTCGTTAAGGGCATCGTCGCCTCCGAGGAGGAGCGTTTCTCCACGACGCTCGACAACGGCCGCGTGTACCTGGACGAGGCCCTGGCCGCGCTCGCCGACGGCGCCGTCCTTCCGGGCGATGTCGCCTTTAAGCTGCACGACACCTTTGGTTTCCCCATTGACCTGACTGTCGAGATCGCCGGCACCGCCGGTCACGACGTCGATATGGACGGCTTCACCGCCTGCATGGAGGATCAGAAGGCTCGCGCCCGCGCCAACGCCAAGGGCGACGCCTGGGGTAGCTTCAACGACGTGTGGGTTGAGCTTTCCGACAAGGTCGCTGCGACCGAGTTCGACGGCTATGACAACGATGTGATCGAGGGCGCCAAGGTTGTCGCCATCGTGCGCAACGGTGAATCCGTTGAGTCCGCTGCCGCCGGCGAGGATGTCGAGGTTGTGCTCGACCGCACCCCGTTCTATGCCGAGATGGGTGGCCAGCAGGGCGATGCCGGCAAGCTTTCCGCCGAGGGCGTTGTTCTGACCGTTGCCGACACCAAGAACCACAACGGCCTGTATGCCCACGTCGCGCACGTTGCCGAGGGCACGCTGACCGTCGGCGCTACCGTGACTGCCGCGCTCGACGCCGAGCGCCGTGGCTTCCTGCGCCGCAACCACACCGCCACGCACCTGCTCGACGCTGCCCTTAAGCAGGTCCTGGGCGAGCACGTCTCCCAGGCCGGCTCGCTGGTGACGCCCGAGCACCTGCGCTTTGACTTCACGCACTTCGAGGCCCTGTCTTCCGAGCAGCTCAAGGCTGTCGAGGACCTGGTCAACCAGCAGATCTTCGCTTCCAAGCCGGTCGTGACCCGCGTCATGGGCATCGACGAGGCCAAGGCCGCCGGTGCTGTCGCCCTCTTTGGCGAGAAGTACGGCGACGTCGTCCGCGTCGTCTCCGTAGGCGCCGAGGACCAGCCGTTCTCCCGCGAGCTCTGCGGTGGCACGCATGCCGCCAACACCGCCGAGATCGGTCTGTTCAAGATTATCTCCGAGTCCTCCACGGGCTCGAATGTCCGCCGTATCGAGGCCGTGACCTCCAAGGGCGCTCTCGACTACATGGCTGACCGCCTGGCACTCGTTGACGCCGCCGCCGCTGCGCTCAAGTGCCGTGTCGACGAGGTTCCCGCCCGCGTGGAGAACCTGCAGGCCGAGCTGCGCGAGACTTCCGGCAAGCTCAAGAAGGCGCTCACCGGTGGCTCCTCCGATGCGATCTCCAGCGCCATCGACGGCGCTGTCGAGCTGAACGGCTACAAGCTCGTCGTCGCTGAGCTCCAGGGTCTCGAGGCTGCCGACCTGCGCAACGTTTGGGATACCGTGCACCAGAAGATCGCCGGCCCCGTCGCCTGCGTTGTTGCCAGCGTGACCGAGAAGGGCACCCCGGCTCTGCTCGCTGCCGGCTCCGATGACGCCGTGAAGGCCGGTTTCCACGCCGGTAACGTGATCAAGCAGATTGCGGGCCTGGTCGACGGTCGCGGTGGCGGCCGTCCCAACATGGCCCAGGCCGGTGGCAAGAACGCCGCCGGTATCGCCGATGCCCTCGCGGCCGCCAAGACCGCGCTCGGCGCCTAAGAACCTAAGTAGTCGCTGTGGTCGCGCTCGCACTGGACATAGGGGAGACCAGGATTGGCATTGCCGTCTCGAGCCGTGATGGCAAGATGGCGATGCCTGTCAAGGTGCTTCCGGCTGCCGAGGTCACTGGCATGGCAAAGACGTTTCGTTACCTGGTCGAGGACTATGAGCCCGATATCTTGGTAAGCGGACGTCCCTTGACCATGGCCGGTGAGCCCGGCCCCCAAGCCGAGCGCGTCGCCGCCGTGGCCCAAAAGATTGCCGACGAGCTCGAACTTCCGCTGGAGTTTGAGGATGAGCGTTTGTCCTCGCAGGAGGCCAAACGAATCCTGCGAGAGCAGGGTCTCAACGAAAAGCAGATGAGGGGCAAGATTGACATGATCGCCGCCAGCCTGTTCTTGCAGACATGGCTCGATCGTAAAAACGAGGAGGTTCAGCATGCCTAGCGCTTCCGATCCGCGCCAGCAGAATCGTTCACGGAAGCCCGTGCCGCGCCCTGCTCAGCCTGGCCAGCGCCCGGCGCAGCCGACGCAGCGTTCGGCTCAGCCTGCTCAGCGTGCTGCTCAACAGCCCGCCGCTCGTCCCGCGCAGCCTGCTGGCGGCGCTCGTTTTAAGCAGCAGGCTCCTGCCCAGCGCACGCAGGGGCAGTCCCGGCAATCGCGCTCCCACGCACATCACGCTC
>CABUTP010000108.1 GCA_902494545.1 uncultured Collinsella sp.
AGCCTGATTACTTGAGGGTGACAGCAGCGCCAGCAGCCTCGAGCTTCTCCTTGGCAGCCTCGGCGTCCTCCTTCTTGGCACCCTCGAGAACAGCCTTGGGAGCGCCCTCGACGACCTCCTTGGCCTCCTTCAGGCCAAGGTTGGTGAGCTCACGGACGGCCTTGATGACCTGGATCTTGTTGTCGCCGAAGCCCTCGAGCACGACGTCAAACTCGGTCTTCTCCTCGGCCTCAGCAGCGCCAGCAGCGGGAGCGGCGACAACAGCGGCAGGAGCAGCGGCGGAAACGCCGAAGGTGTCCTCAATAGCCTTAACGAGCTCGGAAGCCTCGAGAAGGGTCATTTCCTTAAGAGCATCGATGATCTCATCGGTGGTAAGCTTAGCCATTTCTAAGTCCTTTCGGTTTCCGTGCGGATGCACGGAGATCAGTTAAAACACGGCGCGAATGCGCCAAGGGTGCGGCGTTGCCGCCGCGGGTGAAAACAGCAACTAGGCTGCCTTCTGCTCGGAGACCTGCTGGATCGAACGAGCGAGACCAGAGGAAACGCCGTTGACGCAGACAGCGATGTCGCGAGCGAAACCGGAGATGAGACCGGCGATCTGGCCGAGAAGCTGATCCTTGGTGGGCAGCTCGGCGATAGCCTTAACATCATCAGCGGAAACGGCCTTGCCGTCGGAGATACCGCCCTTGATCTCAAGGACGCCCTTAGACTTAGCGGAGAAGTCCTTAAGGGCCTTAGCGGCCTCGACCGGCTCGGACTCGTAGAACACATAAGCAACGGGGCCGGCGAGGATCTCGTCGAGCTCGGGCTGCTCCTGGTTCTTGAGGGCGATCTTGACCAGGTTGTTCTTGTAGACCTTCATCTCGGCGCCGCACTCGCGAAGCTGATGACGCAGCTCCTGAGCCTGCTTAACCGTCAGACCGTTGTAGTTGACGACGAACAGACCGGCGTTCTCGGCGATACGGGACTCGATCTCTGCAACCTTGTCGATTTTGTACTGCTGGGGCATGAATTACACCTCCTCGAATTCTTTCCGGGCACGGTCCGCCACAAGGACGTGACGGGGGCATGTCCAAAAAGAAAGCCCCCGCGCTGCATGAGCGACGGGGGCGAGAAGACATATCTACTCGACCACCTCGGCTGGCGGGAAGTCCCATTAAGCTCGCGGGTAAGACCCGTTTGCGCCGGCTGTCTCTGGCAGCGGATTCGTGCGTGAACCGAAAGTATTATGGCGGGGACCCCGGCGTCGGTCAATGGAAACCCGGGCTGCACACAATTCCACCATCCGGCCGCGCAGCCAAAGGCCAGGCGCAAGGTTTTCGCTCGGTCATGTCCTGGCTCGCACGAAGAGCACATTAAGTGCTCTTCGGCTCGTGCGGAATCTACGAAAACCTTGCGCCTGGCCTTTGGCGGCGCGGCCTGCGTTGACTTTGGGCAGCCCGGGTTTTCGTTGGCTGACGCCCCCGCTCATAATGCTTGGGTCGGTGGGCTGATGTGTTGCATCCCTGAGGACTACAAAGTCGAAATGAAGGTGGACAGGCGGCGGAGACCTTCGTCCAGGTTTTCGTCGGAGACGCAGTAGCTTAGGCGGACGTGGCCTTCGGTTCCGAAGCAGTCGCCTGGGACTAGGGCTACGTTTGCTTCTTTGATGGCTTTGATGCAGAAGGCTTCGCTTGTTAGGCCGAATTGTTTGATGCTCGGGAAAGCGTAGAAGGCTCCTGCGGGCTCTACTGCGTCGAGGCCCATAGCGTTTAAGGCTGCGAGCACGCGTTTGCGGCGGGCTCGGTAGACTTTGAGCATGGGGGTTGGGTCGACGGTGAGGGCTCGGGCTGCGGCATCCATCTCAAAGGAGACGGCGCTCGATACTAGGTATTGGTGTGCTTTTGCGATCTCGGCGATGACGGGGGCTGCCGCTGCGAGCCAACCCAAGCGCCAGCCGGTCATGGCCCAGGGCTTGGAGAAACTCTCGATGATCACTGTCTGCTCGCGCAGCTCCGGGTGTCGCTGGGCGAAGCGCTCGTAGCCATCCACATAGACCAGACGGTTGTATACGTCGTCGCAGACTACGTAGATGCCCGCCTGCTCCGCTACGCGTGCCACGGCGTCGAGCGATGCCGCGTTGAGAATGCAGCCCGTAGGATTGTTGGGCGAGCAGATAACGATGGCCTTGGTCGCCGGGGTCACACAGGCGCGAAGCGCTTCCTCGTCAATCTGAAATTGCGCGGGCTCCGTATCCAAATAGACCGCTTTGGCGTGATTGGCCACGACGATGCTCTCGTACAAACCAAAAGCCGGCGTGGGAATGATGACCTCGTCGCCTGGATTGAGCATAGCCATAAACGTAGCCGACAGGGCCTCAGTCGCACCATCGGTCAGGATGACCTCGTCGGCCGAAAACGTAAGGCCCGCGTCCCCCATGTAGGCAGACAGCGCCTCGCGCAGGGCGGGGCGGCCGTTGTTGGGCGGATAGTGCGTGTCGCCACGGTCAAGCGAGGCCGTCACCTCGGCGCTAATCACGTCGGGCGTGGGAAAATCGGGCTCGCCGAGCGCAAGCGCAATGCATCCCGGATGCTGGGCGGCGAGCGCGTTGATTCGGCGGATGCCGGAGGGCTTGAGCGTGGCAAGCGAAGTATTCATGGGCAGGCGCATGGCGTTCCTTTCGTAAGGGTTGCACTAGGATAGCGCGGCTAGGCGCCGCCAGACGGTGTAACCTAAACGGAAACCAACCGGAAAGGAGGCGGCATGGAGACGACCGCACGCGGCGATGTACCAAAAACGCTGCAAACCATTGCGTATATCAGCATTCCCAATAGCTCCGATCTTGAGTTTTTGCTCTGGGACCTGCAAGATGCCATCGCGGCCTATGCCCGGCTTTCCGACACCGTACTCCCCCACCCGGTTGACTTGAAGACGGATGATGCCGGTGCAGTCGATGGCATGGTGCTCGCTGTTGATGATGCATTTGACGATGAGGCTATGATCGCTGCCGAGCAGACACTCGATCGCCTTGGAAATACAGAGACACGCATCTATGTCGTCGTCCAGGCCGCGTCCAAAAACAACAAGCAGGCGGACGAAGTCCTCGACCGCCTGTATCGGGCATGTCTTCTACGTGACCTGCCATGGTGCGACGGCGTTGTCATCTGTTCCGGCAGCGGCATCGCAGCACTTCGCCACTCCCCGCGTATGGGCCTCTTGCGTCGGCCATTTTCGGAAGCGATGGATAAGCTTGTGGGCGCCATGCGCATGGGCTGTTCCATTGAGCATGCGCAGTTGCTTGGCGGTGGCAATGCCGGTAGCGTCGATGCCGACGGCATGGTGCGTGCCAGCCCCGCCGTGCCCGCACCAATCTGGCGCGCCATCATGAAACGCCTCGGCACCCGCGCCCAATCAGATATCTAAATTACAGAGCGCCCCAGCCAACGGCCTCGCGCCAGCGCTCGACAAGGCGTTCCAGGCGCCACGCCGCATTGGCGGGACTTGTCGACGGCAGAACGATGGCCGGCAGTCCCGTGCGCTCTTGCAGGTAGCGCTTGTAGAGCCGCCCTGCCGTGCCGCCGTTACAGACAACGACCTCGATAGGAGCTGCGCCGGTAATACGCTCGGCATGCGCCGGAACGACGTTTTTGATGCTCGCGTCGCTTGAGCCCTTGATGTCACAGCTCTCGATCACATCCCACAGGGCCACGCCGCCGTTCAGCAGCATGGAGCGCTTGGCGGCAATCGAGGCATCGAGCGTCGCGGGCTCACCACTTGCCAAAGGATCGCCCTCGTTGGGCGGCACGGGCGCACCGAGGCACGCGGCCATCACGCGCCAAAAGCGGTTCTGCGGATTGCCGTAATAGAAGGCATTGGCACGCGAGAGCACCGAGGGAAACGACCCCAGCACCAAAACGCGCGAGCGCTCGTCAAACACGGGTTCAAACCCATGCTCAATATGTTGATAGCCCTCGTCCGGCGCGGCCACGAGCTATGCCCTCAGCAGATAACGCACCTCATAGGGTGCAAGCTCGAGGGTACCCGTAAGCTCGACCGTGGGTGCATTATCGGCAAGCAGATCGACGAAGGAGCCGTTGAGTTCGCCGGCCCCAAAGGTATAGGGCTCGTTCACGGCATTGACCGCCACGAGCACCGTCGCGTCGTCGCAGGCGCGCTCGAACAGCAGCTGCTTGTTCTGAATCACCACGTTGCGATAGGCACCGTAGTTGAGGGCACGGGCCGCCGCGTCGTTTGCCGAGCGTAGGTGCGCCAGCTGCGTGACAAATGTCGTCAGATCGTTGGGCGCAGGCTCATCGAGCGCAGGTCGCAGCGCCCAGTCGCCATCGGGGCCGCCCTTTTCGCCGGCAATCCCCCACTCGCTGCCGTAGTAGACGCACGGAATGCCCGGCATACCAAAGAGCATGCCGTAGGCGGGGCGCAGGCAGGACTTGTCTGCGAGGATGCTCGCCAGGCGCGGCACATCGTGGTTATCGACAAACGACAGCAGGTGCTTGCCGCGGTAGATGCACCACGGGTCGCCGCCAAACTGACGGTGCAACGAATGGGCGATCTCGAACATGTTGACCGAGTTAAAGCTGGAGTACAGGCCCTTGTAGCACTCGTAGTTGGTGCAGGAGTCGAGCATCTCGTCGTTGACGATCTGGTTGTAGTCGCCGTGGAGCGTCTCGCCGATCAGCACGAAGTCGGGCTTGAGCTCACGGGTAAAGGAGTGCAGGCGGCGCATAAAATCGCGATCGAGCATATAGGCGACGTCCAGGCGCAGACCGTCGACGCCAAAGACTTCGGCCCAGCGACGCACGGACTCAAGCAGGTAATCAACCACGGCGGGGTTTTGCAGGTTGAGCTTCACAAGCTCAAAATGGCCCTCCCAGCCCTCGTACCAAAAGCCGTCGCCGTAGCACGAGTCGCCGTCAAAGCTGATGTGGAACCAATCCTTGTAGGGCGAGTCCCACTTGCGCTCCTGCACATCGCGGAAAGCCCAAAAGCCGCGACCGACGTGGTTGAAGACGGCATCGAGCACCACGCGAATGCCATGGGCATGCAGCGTCTCGCACACGGCGGCAAAATCGGCATCCCCGCCCAGGCGACGGTCGAGATGGCGCAGGCTGCGCGTATCGTAGCCGTGGCTATCAGACTCGAGCGGCGGGTTGATGAGCACAGCTCCAATACCGAGTTCCTGCAGGTAGTCGGCCCATTGGGCGATTTTCATAATGGGAGCATCGGGGTTAGGCGCGGCGACGGCAGCTTGGGATAGTTCATCCTCGGCAACGGGGGCGGCGTTTTCGCGCGGAGCTCCGCAAAAGCCCAGCGGATAGATCTGATAGAACGTCGTCTCGTATGCCCACATAGCAACCTCCCGGTAAGCGCAACACAGCGGCATCCATTGTATGCCCGCCGCGCATCCCCTCCCCCAAAATAAGTTGCGGTGGAATAGTTCCTGCTTGGGCCTTCAGAGGCCTTAAACAGG
>CABUTP010000109.1 GCA_902494545.1 uncultured Collinsella sp.
GCAAAAACGGGTGGTAGCCGGTACGGCTACCACCCGTTTGTCTCATATCCAGCCCAAAGCAGGCCAGTTACTTCTTAACGCCACGTCCCAGACGCTCGGCGACCGATGCAACGGCCTCCTCGCTGGCCGGTCCGCAGCTCACGCAGCCGTCATGAGCACGCATCTGGCCGGTGACCTCGTCCATCGCGAGCGGCGCCACCTTCTCGAGCTTAAAGCCCTTACCGGCGCGCATGTTCTCCTTGGCCACGCTAATCATGAGCTTGATGCGGTTGAGCTGGTTGACCTCGGATGCACCGGGGTCGTAGTCCACCGCGACGATGTTGCTCTCGGGATGCTGGCGGCGCAGCTCCTTGATCACGGCCTTGCCCACCACGTGGTTGGGCAGGCACGCGAAGGGCTGCGTGCAGATGATGTTGGGCGCGCCGTGGTCGATCAGGTCGAGCATCTCGGCCGTGAGCAGCCAGCCCTCGCCCATGTTGTTGCACACCGAAAGCACCGTGCGGGCCTTGTCGGCCATGGCGCCGATGCGCTCGGGCGCCTCAAAGCGGCGGGACTTTTCGAGCATCTCCTCCACCGGCGTACGCATCCAGTCCACGAGCTTAATGAGCGCCTGCATGCCAGCGCGCGCCGTGGCAGAGCTCCCCAGCTCGTCCTTCTGCAGCTCGGCATTGCTCATGGAGTACAGGAAGAAGTCAAGCAGTCCCGGCACCACAGCCTCACAGCCCTCGCGCTCAATGACATCGACCACGTGGTTGTTGGCCGTAGGATGGAACTTGACCAGGATCTCGCCGACCACGCCCACGCGCGGCTTGGAGCCCTCGCCCACAAGCGGCATGCTGTCGAACGCGCGAATGGCCTCACGCGCAAGCTTGGTGTAGTTGTGGCGGTTGAACTTAGGCGCCAGCTTGCGGGCGCGCGCCATGCACTCCTCGTAGAGCGCGTTGGCGGCACCGGGCGTTGCCTCGTACGGGCGGCAGCGGTAGAGCATCTGCATCATCACGTCGCCAAAGAGCACCGCATAGACTGCCTGCTTAAGCAGCGCCGGCGTAATCTTAAAGCCGGGGTTGTCCTCGCCGAGCGCCACGGCCGAAAGCGAGATCACCGGGATCTCGGGATGGCCGCTCTCGCGCAGGGCCTTGCGGATGAGCGCGATGTAGTTGGTGGCACGGCAGCCGCCGCCGGTCTGGCTGATAACCACGGCCGTCTTGGACAGGTCGTACCGACCGCTCTCGATGGCCTCCATGATCTGGCCCGTCACCAGGATCGACGGATAGCAAATATCGTTGTTCACGTAGCGCAGGCCGGCCTCGACGGCATCGTGGTCAGTCGAGGGCAGCAGTTCCAAGTTATAGCCAGCACCGCGGAACACCTCTTTGACCAGGTCAAAGTGGATCGGCGCCATCTGCGGGCACAGGATGGTATAGCCCTCGTCACGCATCTGCTCGGTAAAGGGCACCTTGGGCCATACGGTCGAGGCGCTCTCACGCTGCGCCTCGAACGTGTACTTGCGGCTCGCGAACGCGGGGGCATCCGTGGAAGGCGCCACCGGCGCGGCATCGCCCTGCTCGTAGGCCTCGCCCGCGGCCGTGGCCTCTGCCAAGCGCTCGGCCTCCTGGTCCTTGAGCGCCGCCATGAGCGAGCGGATGCGGATGCGCGCGGCGCCCAGATTGGACACCTCATCGATCTTGAGCACGGTGTAGATCTTGCCGCTGGCCTCAAGGATTTCCTGCACCTGGTCGGTGGTCAGGGCGTCCAAGCCGCAGCCGAAGGAGTTGAGCTGAATCAGGTCCAGGTCGTTGCGCATCGTCACAAAACGGGCGACGGCGTACAGGCGGCTGTGGTACATCCACTGGTCGACGACGCGAATCGGACGCTCGGGCTTCACCAGGTGCGCAAGCGAATCCTCGGTAAAAACCGCAAAGCCAAAGCTCGAGATAAGCTCGGGCAGGGCGTGGTTGATCTCGGGGTCGTTATGGTAAGGACGGCCGGCGAGTACGATGCCATGGCCGCCGTGGTCCTCCACCCACTTGAGGGCCTCCTCGCCCATGGTCTGGATATCCTCGTGGAAGCGCGCATCGGCCTCAAAAGCAGCGTTGACGGCGGCATCGACCTCGGAGCGCGTGATCTTGGGTCCACGCACGCGACCGCGACCGGCCTCAGCATCGGCCACACGGTCGACGGCGAGCACCTGGTACAGACGGCGCTTGAGCTCGGTCTTGTCGTGATACGGCACAAACGGGTACAGGAACTCGATGTTCTGCTCGCGGATCTCGTCGATGTTGAGCGCCAGCGCCGTGGGGTAGCTCATGACGATGGGGCAGTTATAGCAGTTGCCGGCGGTCGGATCCTCCTTGCGCTCCCAGCGCACGCACGGCATCCAGATAAAGTCGACGTCGCGGTCGATGAGGTTCATCACGTGGCCGTGGCTCATCTTGGCCGGATAGCACACGCTCTCGGACGGCATGGACTCAATGCCCGCCTGATAGGTCTTCTTGCTCGACTGGTCGGACAGCTGCACGCTAAAGCCCAAGCGCGTAAAGAACGCGTGCCAGAAGGGATAGTTCTCGTACATGTTGAGCGCGCGGGGGATGCCGACGGTGCCGCGCGGGGCCTCGTCGGGGCTCAGCACCTCGCGGTTAAAGAGCAGCTCGTTTTTCTTTTTGAAGAGGTTGGGGGCCTCGGTCTTCTGCTTCTTGTGGCCGGCGCCCTTCTCGCAGCGGTTGCCGGTGATAAAGCGCCTGCCGCCGCCAAAGTCGTTGACGGTAAGCTGGCAGTTGTTAGAGCAACGGCCGCAGCGGACGTGCTTTTGCGTCACGGTGAGGTGCGCGATGTCCTCGGCCGAAAGGATGGTCGAGGTCCCGTCGATGCCGGCGCGATCGCGGGCGAGCAGGGCCGCACCGTAGGCGCCCATGCAGCCGGCGATGTCGGGACGCACGGCGTGAACGCCGGTGAGCTGCTCAAACGCGCGCAGCGTGGCATCGGACATAAAGGTGCCGCCCTGAACGATTACCTGGCTGCCGATCTCCTTGGGATCGCGCAGCTTAATGACCTTGAACAGGGCATTCTTGATGACGGAATAGGACAGGCCGGCCGCAATGTCGCCCACCGTGGCGCCTTCCTTTTGCGCCTGCTTGACACGCGAGTTCATAAAGACCGTGCAGCGGCTGCCCAGGTCGACGGGGGCCTTGGCATGGATGGCGGCATCGGCGAACGCGCGCACGTCCATGTTCATAGAGGCGGCGAAGCTCTCGATAAAGCTACCGCAGCCCGACGAACAGGCCTCGTTGAGCATGATGTGCTCGATAACGCCGTCCTTGCCGCGCAGGCACTTCATGTCCTGGCCGCCGATGTCCAGAATGAACTCGACGCCGGGCAGGAATGCTTTGGCGCCGCGCAGGTGCGCAACGGTCTCGATCTCGCCGGAATCGGCTTTGAGGGCCTCGATGAGCAGCGCCTCGCCGTAGCCCGTGGTGGTCACGTGGCCGATGGTGCAGCCGGCGGGGATGTGGTTGTAGAAATCGGCCATGATGACCTTGGCCGTGCCCAGGATGTCGCCGTTGTTGTTGCCGTACCAGGTGTGCAACAGCTGGCCGTCCTCGCCCACGAGCGCGGCTTTCATGGTGGTGGAGCCGGCGTCGATGCCAATGAACACGCGGCCGGTGTAGCCTTCGAGCTTGCCCTTGGGGACGACTTCCTGGTCGTGGCGGGTTTTGAACTCGGCAAAGTCCTCGTCGGTGGCAAAGAGCGGATCCAGGCGCTCGACCTCGGCACCCTGTGTGTCGCCCAGGGCATCGATGGCCTCGATGAGCTGCGGGAACGTGCTGAGCTTATTGGACTCGTGCGCCATGGCGGCGCCGCTCGCCACAAACAGGTGGGCGTTTTGGGGCACGATACGGTGCTCCTCGTCCAGGTTGAGCGTGAGATAGAAGCGGTGGCGCAGCTCAGAGAGATACTGCAGCGGGCCGCCCAGGAAGGCGACGTTGCCGCGGATGGGACGGCCGCACGCCAGGCCCGAGATAGTCTGGGTCACGACAGCCTGGAAGATGGAGGCCGCCACGTCCTCGGGGCGGGCGCCCTCGTTGAGCAGCGGCTGGACATCGGTCTTGGCAAAGACGCCGCAGCGGCTGGCGATGGGATAGATGGTGGTGGCGTTGGCCGCGAGTTCGTTAAGGCCGCTGGCATCGGTGTGCAGCAGGGTTGCCATCTGGTCGATGAACGCGCCCGTGCCGCCGGCGCAGGTGCCGTTCATGCGCTGCTCGATGCCGTTGTCAAAGTAGATGATCTTGGCGTCCTCGCCGCCCAGCTCGATGGCGACATCGGTGGCCGGGATAAGGGTCTCGACGGCACGCTTGCTGGCGATGACCTCCTGGACAAACTCCAGGTCGAGCCACTGGGACAGCAGTAGGCCGCCCGAGCCGGTAATGGCGCAGGTCATCTGGGCCGTCGGCAGCACCGTCGCGGCGCCCTCAAACAAGTCGCGGGCGCAGGCGCGGACGTCAGTGTGGTGGCGCTGGTACTTGGCGTAGACGATCTGGTTGTCGTCGTTGAGCACGGCGAGCTTGACGGTGGTGGAGCCCACGTCGATGCCCAGGTGCAGGTTGCCGTGGGCGTTGCCGGGGTTGAAGATCGCGCCTTCGGGGGCGTGGGCGGCGGCTACGGGCTCAGCGGAGGTGGCGGGCTCGCTAGTGACGGACGCCTCCCCCGCCGCGTTCTTGGCATCGGCGACAGCCTCGACAACTTTCTCGGCAGCCGCGGTCGCGGCCTTCTGCGCGGCGTCCACCACGGTGGGCGCGGCCTCGCGTGCGGCGGCGATCATGCGGTCCTTAATGCCCTCGACGAGTTTACTCATCTGTCTCTCCTCTTAGTTGTTGGACTCGACGGTTGCGGTGGTGTCGACCGCGTCCTCGAGCTGCAGGTTCAATAGCTTCATGCCGTATTCCGGCACGTTGATATCGATGGGTTGGCCATACAGATCACCAGGGCGCACAAAAGCGAGCACCGTCATAATGCGCGCCATGGCCTCGGGCGATTCGGTGAGCCCGCGCTCAAACCAGCGCTGAATCATGCCGACCTCGGCGCTCACGACGTAGGTAACGTAGTAGTCAAAGAACGTGCCCAGCGCCAGGCCCAAAATGCCCGTCTGTGCACGCGGCACCACGGCCTCGCGTGCGGTATCGATGATCTTTTTAATAAAGGCGGGGTCGCCGCCCGGGCCCAGCAGCGATCCGATTAAATCGCGGTTGGCCGCAAGGTAGCGCAGCAACTCAACCGAACCGGGTGCCGGCTCGAGCTCATCGATGTTGTGATAGAGATCGGGCAGCTGAGCTGCGGTGATGAGCTCAATGCGCTCACGGATCTCGGCCAGCAAGCCGTCCTCGATTTGATTGATAAAGTCGGGGATATCGCGGTAGTGCGAATAGAACGTGCGGCGCGTAAGGCCAGC
>CABUTP010000110.1 GCA_902494545.1 uncultured Collinsella sp.
ATGGCAGCCCGGGAACACCGGCGCCACAAGCTGCGACAGGTACGGATCAGGCTTGGTTGCAAAGGCGTTCTCGTGCAAAGCGAGCGGCGCGGGCGCCAGATTTCCGGCGAAGTTAAGCGCGCCCTCGGGCGTATCGAACGAGGCCATTATGCGACCGCACAGCCAGCGCGGCATACCCATCAGGCGAGACAGGCGAACCAATCGGCGCTCGGACTCATCGGCATCCGCCGCAGTGGCAAAGTCCTCGACGTTGTCCGCGACCTTATGCAGTACGGCGTTCGCCAGACCGGCAGCCGATTTAGCGCCGCTACGAACCAGCTCAACGCCCTGACTCACGGCAACTCGGCCAGGGGTATGCAGGTAGAGCATCTCGAAGGCCGAGATGCGAAGCGCCATGCGAACGCGCGGCGCAACCTTTTTGGGCTTATCCAAAAACTGATCGAGCAACTCATCCAAAATGCCCTGCGTGGCGGCAACACCGAGCGCCAAACGCGCGGCAAAAGCGGAATCGCGCTGGTCAATGGCCTTGGCGGAAGCACGGGAAGACAACACGTCGCGTGCGTACATACCGCGGCGATCGGCCTCCATCAACACATCGAGCGCAAGCTTGCGCGCGGGAGACAACTTACTCATGACAGTACACCCCACCTAAGTTCGGCACCCTGCAGGCCGGCGGCCCAGGCAGAAGCAGCCATGGCACGCTTGCCATCGGGCTTAACCTCAAGCAGTTCAACCGCGCCATCGGAAAGGCCCAGGTAAACACGCTTGCTCTTAACGGCAACAGCGCCCTCCCCAAGCGACACGTCGGCCGGCGCAGCATCAAGCACGCGAACCGACTTGCCGGCAATCACACAACGTGCAGGCGCGGTATCGGACGAAGCGAGCACATGACGCACGCAATCGAGCGCCGCCATCTGCGGATCCAGACGCATCTCCTGCTTGGATATCTTGGCAGCATGAGTGACGAGCGACTCATCCTGCTCAGTCCAAACAGCCGAGCCATCGGCAAGCGAGGGAAGCGTGTCGGCAAGCAGTTTGCCGCCAAGCTCACCAAGCTCCATGGTCAGCGCCTCGGCATGCTTACCGGCAACCGAGGTCGAGGCCTGGGCGCAATAAGCGCCCGTATCCACGCCATGCCCAATACGCATAATGGAAACGCCGGCGACCTCGTCACCAGCAAGAATGGCACGCTGAATGGGAGCAGCGCCACGCCAACGAGGCAGCAGCGAAGCATGAACATTCACAATACCAAGCGGCGCCATATGCAGCACCTCATCAGGCAAAATGCAGCCATAGGCAGCCACACAGAAAATATCAGCCTGCGCAGCCTGGAGCGCCTCAACAACCTCCGGCGTCATTCGATTGGCCTCAACGACCGGCAACCCCAGCTCAAGCGCCTTGGCCTTAACAGGAGACGGTTCAAGCTTCTTACCACGCCCACGAACAGCATCGGGACGAGTAATAACAAGCGCAATCTCGTTCCCAGCCTCAACAAGCGAAGTCAGCGAAGGCACAGCAAAATCAGGCGTACCCATAAACACAATACGCATAGAGAACGTCTCCCCTCAACCAAAGCCGAGACGGCTACAAATAACAGCGGAAAGCCAAGTACTCAGCCCATCCGCAATAACAATTCAACAAGAACAAATATACCCAAAACCAAAGAAAGAGCCGCAATAAAAGCAGCTCTTCCAACAAAGCAATTATCAGCGAAGACGCCCCTCCCTGGCCCGACGGCACCCGGGCGAGACAAGCAGCGTCAACGTAGTCCCCGGGGCGCCCCCCTATATCGTCCCGCGTGCAGTTTCGCAGCGCAGCGAGAATGTTTGAGCACGGGATGATATAGGCGGGCGCCCCGGGGACGGACGACCTACTCCGTCTCGCCCGGTCGAGCGCCGCGGGCCAGGGCGTCCTGGTACTCCTTGACCGCCTTGATGCGCTGCATAGGTTTGAGTCGCTCGAACATGGTATTACCGTGCAGGTGATCGATCTCGTGCTGCAGGCACACGCAGAACAGGTCGCCCGAGGCCTCGTAACGAATCAAGTTAGCATCCAGGTCATACGCCTCGACGACAACGTGATCGGGACGCTCGATCTCGCAGCTAATGCCCGGGATGGAAAGGCAGCCCTCGCTAAACGGCACCAGATGGTCGCTCTGCTCAACAATGACGGGGTTGATGAGCACGTACGGGTCATAATCATTTTTGTCGCTGTAATCGCAGTCGATAGTGACGAATTGAATGAGCTCGCCGATCTGCGGGGCAGCCAGGCCGCAACC
This sequence comes from uncultured Collinsella sp., assembly GCA_902494545.1. Lineage (GTDB taxonomy): Bacteria > Actinomycetota > Coriobacteriia > Coriobacteriales > Coriobacteriaceae > Collinsella. The sequence goes on from CABUTP010000110.1 coordinate 2,279, forward strand.
GCCGTTGTCGAACATCATCTTCTTCATCTTCTCGGCAAGCGCCTCGATCGCCGGGGTGATCTCCTCGATGGCGGCGCACTCCTGGCGCAGACGAGGGTCGGGCGACAGTACGATTCCGTTGGCTTCCATGGCCATCCTTTCGAGTTGCTACATCAAATCATAGGCGTCGACGTCAACGCTCACGCTCACGCCGCGCACGGAGCCCACCTCTTTGAGGCAGGCGTCGATATCATCAGAGACATGGTACCCTACCGGCGACTTTACAAGCAGATGGAAGCGGTAACGGTCCTTGGCTCTCTCGATTACACACGAAGCCGGGCCAAGCACCTGGGGCACAGCGCTCCCCGCCCGCAAAAAGTCGGGTGCAGCGGCATGCCAGCGGCGCTTGAGGAGCATCGCGATGCGACCGATGTAGTTCTGCGCGTCATCCGCGTTCGTCGACCATACCAAGATGTTGGCCAGGCGCACAAACGGCGGGTACAGCGCGTCACGGCGCTGGTCCAGGTCGTAGTCGGTAAAAATCGAACGGTCGTGCTCGGCGACGGCGCGAATGACCGGGTCCTCGGGCAGGTAGGTCTGGATGATAACCTCGCCGGGGCGATCGCCGCGGCCGGCGCGGCCCGCAACCTGCTCCAGCAGATCGTAGGCGCGCTCCCCTGCTCTAAAATCGGGCAGCTTCAGCGCAAAGTCGGCATTAACCACGCCCACGAGCGTGACCTCGGGAAAATCAAGGCCCTTTGCAATCATCTGGGTGCCCAGCAGCACCGCGCAATCGGCGGCATCGAACTGCTCGAGCAGCTTTTTGTGCGCGTCCTTGCCGCGCGTGGAATCGGCGTCCATGCGAATGATGGCGACGTCGTCGGGCAGCATCTGGTGCAGTGCGTCCTCAATCTGCTGCGTGCCCAGGCCCATTTTTGCCAGGTAGCGGCTGCCGCACTTGGGACAGCGACTCGTGGGTGCCGGATAGGGCTGCACGCGCCAGGACGATCCGCAGGTGTGGCACTGCAGCGCGTGCGTGCGCTCGTGGTACGTGAGCGCGGTGGAGCAGTGGTTGCAGGTGGGCACGCAGCCGCACTCGCGGCACATAAGGAACGGCGCAAAGCCGCGACGGTTGTGCAGCAGCACGGCCTTCTCGCGGCGCTCGACTACGCGCTCGAGGCCTTCCATCAGCGGTTTAGAGAACATGGAGCGACTGCCGTGTGCGAACTCGCGGCGCAGGTCGGCAATGCGAACCGTAGGCAACACGGCGTGCCCCGGGCGCTCGGGCATCTCGACGCGCGTCCAGGTGGCTCCGTTGTGCGTACCGCGGCGGCAGCGGTCGAGGGCCTCGGCAGAAGGCGTGGCCGAGCCCAGTACGAGTGGGCAGCGATAGCGGCGCGCCATCTCGGCAGCAACCTCGCGCGCATGGTAGCGCGGACTGGAGCCCTGCTTGTAGCTGGTCTCGTGCTCCTCGTCGATGATGATGAGGCCCAAGTCGCTGAGCGGGCAAAAGAGCGCCGAGCGGGCGCCTACGACCACGCGGGCCGTACCGCTGGCGACCATATCCCACTGATCCAGACGCTCGCCAGCAGAAAGCCGCGAATGGAACACAGCGACCGTCTCGCCAAAGCGCGAGCGGAAGCGGCCGACAGTCTGGGCCGTCAGCGAGATCTCGGGCACAAGCACGCAGGCCGAACGGCCAGCCGCCAGCACGCGCTCAATCGCCGAGAGGTAGACCTCGGTTTTGCCAGAGCCGGTGACGCCGTCGACCAGAACCACATCACCGTGAGCGTCCAGGCGTGCGCGCTCAATCTGCGCGAGGGCTTGCCGTTGGCCGTTGGTAAGTGCCACTGGGGCCTTGCCGCTCGCCGAGGACAGCGTGGTCTGTTCGCTGCACCCACGCCAGGCGCGGCGCTCTTCCACCACCACGACGCCGCGTTTTTCGAGCGCTTTAATGGTCGCCGACATGCTGTTGTAGAGCAGGTTGAGGTCGCGCGTCGTGACCGGGCCGCATTGAAGCGCCTCGATAAGCTGACGCTGACGGACCGCGGTCTTGGGCGGCGTGTAGTCGAAACCCTCGGGCGTGAGCATGACCCAGCGGTTTTGGATGGGTTTGACGGCGGGGCGCTCAACGGTCCACACGCCGTCGTCGCCCTTGACCACGCGCGGGCTTCCACCCGGCGGCAAGAACAGGCGCAGACACTCGGAAAGCGTCGCGACATACTCGCGGCTCATCCAACGCGCAATGCGGGCGGCTTCGGCGGTAAAGAGCGGCTTGCTGAGGATAGCCTCGATAGGCTTGATGCGCGCGGGATCGAGAGCATCGTTACCTTGCAGGTTGGCAAGCTCGGGCGCGATGTCGACGATGTAGCCCGCAGCCGCACGGTTGCCAAAATGGACTAGGACGGTGGAGCCGATCTGGGCATCGTTGACAAGGAACTGCGGAATGCCGTAGGCAAACGGCTCGGACAGCGCACGGGTCGGGATGTCGAGAACCACGCTCGCATAGGCGGCGACAGGTTCGGGTGCGGGCTCGGGCTGCGCCGGGGCGGCGGCAGGGGCCGCGGACTTCGGAGCTTCCTTAGGTTCCGGCGACCCAAACAGCGACAGTTGCTCGGCCATGGCCCCAGCACCTCCTATCCCATACGTCTTTAGAAACAAGAGCCCCGCTCGGGTGAACGGGGCTCGGAAACATGCGTTTACACAGCTGCTACAGCGCCATCGTGCGGGCGCGGTCGATGCGCGCCAGGCAGTCGTCGCGGCCGACGAGCGCCATGGTCTCGCCCAGCGGGGGGCTCACCATGTTGCCGCAGACGGCGACGCGCACGGCCTGGAATACCACGCGCTTCTTGAGGTCCATCTGCTCGGGCAGCGGCTCAAGCGCGGCGTCGATGTTGGCAGCCGTCCACTCGTCCACGCCCACGAGCGCGGCCTTGGCAGCATCCAGAATGGCGCCCATGCCTTCCTTGGCCAGGCCCTTGTTGACGGACTTCTCGTCATACTCGAGCGTCTCGGCCGTAGCGAAGATGGGAGCGGCGACGGTCACGGCGTCGGCCGGCATCTTGGTGCGTGGCTTGACGATGGCAGCGAGCGTATCGATCCAATCCTCGCCGTACTCTACATTACCCTCGATGAGACCCGC
>CABUTP010000111.1 GCA_902494545.1 uncultured Collinsella sp.
ACGGGCGATTTCCAAATGAAGGGGAGAAGATGGTTTCAGTCATGAGTCTCCTTTCCTTTTTTTCCTATTTTTTCCTTTTTTCCCTATTCAGTCAAATGAGTTGCTGGACGAAGGCGGCTACGTAGGCCTCATCGGTAAAAACCTCGACATCGCCGTGGACTAGAATCTTCCGTCTCAATCTGTAACATCTAGCGGGCTAAATCGTCTCTACCTGTTACAGATCGAGACAAACCGCCCCAAACCACCACAAAGGCGCCTGTCTCCTTTGTGGTGGTTTGGGCAGGCGGGTATCAAAAAGTGTCAGATTGGGGTGGCTGTCGAGCGCCCGCGTGCGAAAAGAAGTGTCGACCTGCGCCGCTGTCGTTGGGCGAGGCCCTATTTGCGGGGATACTAAAACCACGACAAGCAGCGTATGAAAGGATCGATGCATGGCTTTCCGTAATGACTTCCTGTGGGGCGGCGCGACGGCTGCTAACCAGTGCGAGGGCGCCTACAACGTGGACGGCCGCGGCTTGGCCAACGTGGACGTGGCTCCGCACGGCCCCGAGCGCTATGCGGTGGTCTCCGGCCAGCGCAAGATGCTCGACTTCGAGGACGGCTATTACTATCCCGCGCAGACCGGCATCGATTTCTATCACCACTACAAGGAGGACATCGCCCTCTTTGCCGAGATGGGCTTTAAGACCTTCCGCATGAGCCTGGCGTGGACCCGCATCTTCCCCAACGGCGACGAGACCGAGCCCAACGAGGCTGGCCTGGCCTTCTACGAGGACGTATTCCGCGAGTGTCAGGCGCACGGCATCGAGCCGCTCGTGACCATCACGCACTTCGACTGCCCGATTCACCTCATCAAGGAGTACGGCGGCTGGCGCAACCGCAAACTCATCGACTTCTACAAGAATCTCGCGACCACGATCTTCACCCGCTACAAGGGTCTGGTGAAGTACTGGCTCACCTTTAACGAGATCAATATGATTCTGCACCTGCCGTTTATGGGTGCCGGTCTGGTCTTTGAGGAGGGCGAGAACAAGGAGGCCGTCGAGTACCTGGCCGCCCACAACGAGCTCGTCGCCAGCGCTTGGGCAACCAAGATCGCCCACGAGATCGACTCCGAGGTCAAGATCGGCTGCATGCTCGCCGCAGGTAGCTACTACCCCTACAGCTGCCGTCCGGGCGATGTGCGCCAGGCGCAGCTCGACAATCAGGACAATTACTTCTTCGTCGACGTCCAGAGCCGCGGCTACTACCCGGCCTATGCCGTCAAGAAGCTCGAGCGTCTGGGCATCGATGTGGGCATGACGGACGAGGACCGCGAGATCCTGGCCGCCAACACCGTCGACTTCATCAGCTTTAGCTACTACAGCACCCGTTGCTCCGCCGGTGCCGATAACCCCGATGTCGAGCGCACCCAGGGCAACGCCTTCGCCGGCGCCAAGAACCCCTACCTGCAGCAGAGCCAGTGGGGCTGGGCCATCGATCCGCTGGGCTTCCGTATTACGCTCAACGACCTGTACGACCGTTATCAGAAGCCGCTGTTTGTGGTCGAGAACGGTCTGGGCGCCAAGGATGTTGTCGAGGAGGACGGCTCCATCAACGACGACTACCGTATCGACTATCTGCGCCAGCATATTGCCGCGATGCGCGATGCGGTGACCGAGGACGGCGTTGACCTGCTGGGCTACACCACCTGGGGCCCGATCGACCTGGTGTCTGCCGGCACGGGCGAGATGTCCAAGCGCTACGGCTTTATCTATGTGGACCGCGACGACGCCGGCAACGGTACCCTCAAGCGTTCCAAGAAGAAGAGCTTTGACTGGTACAAGAAGGTAATCGCCACCAACGGCGAGGACCTGTCCTAAGGGCACTGAGGCGCTCAACCTTGGGGCTCCAACCCTCCTCGCGTACCTAAGTACGCTTCGTCGGGCTTGTCGCTCCCAATCTTGAGCACCTCAGGCCCTTAGGGGGCGGGTCTGGCCGCTGTGAATTTCGCGTGCTCATCCCCATAGCCTCCTGACCAAGGCGCCCGGCGAGCAGCTCATGCTCGCCGGGTGCCTTGCCGTCTGCGGATTTTGGGACATGTGGCCCGCTTTTTGAGCCTGCCTGTCGGTACACTAAAAGCACTATGGGTACCCGCGCACGACATACTGGCCACGCGGCCGCCCGATCCGCGCCCGTAGCGGATCCTAGGGGCGGCAGGCTCTTCGCCATGCCGCGATTCCTTGTTGGCATAACACATCAGGTATACCGTCACCGCGTCTTTGCTATCGCTGGCGCCATCACCGCACTGTTCCTCATGCTTTTGGCAGTCTTGCCGGCGCTGTTCGCCTTCGATCCCAAACTTTCCAACGCCGTGCCCGCCTATAGCGAGGTGTCCAAAGAGGTCGTGGATGCGCTCGTCCATTCGAGCTCTCTCCCGTTGCTTGTCGCCGCAATTGTATTTTCGATTTGGGGCGTATCGGTCTATCTGCGCTGTTTGGACTATGTGTTGCGCCGCCGCCTTGTTGCCATCGCCACCATCTGCACCCTGTGGATGATCGAAGTCATTCTCAAGTACAAGTCGTTCACGCCGTTCTATGCCACCGTGCTGTGGTACCTGTACTACGTGCCCATGACGCTCATTCCGCTGCTCTACCAGTTGTGTGGCCTGCGCCTTGCGGGCCTGGAGCAACACCGCCTGGGTCGCCGCTACTGCGCCGCGCTGTGGATTGTGGCCATCCTGCTTATCGGATTTGTGCTCACCAACGATTTTCACCAGCAGGTCTTCCACTTTGACCGCACAAGCGACACCTGGAGCAACGACTACACCTACGGCTGGGGCTATTTCGCCGTCCTCGTGTGGACGGCCTTTGACTTCGTGGCCTTTTTTATCCTGGTTGGTCGGTCCTCGTCCTTCCGCATCCAGCGTTTTTCGGGCACGGCGGCGCTCGTACTGCTGGGTGGCGCATTCTTTGCCATCTCGTATGCGCTGCGCGTGCCCTGGGCATGGAGGCTCAACTTTTCGCTCGTCTATTGCGTCCTGTGCGTGGTGGCGATGGAAATCTGTCTCGATTGCGGTGTCATTCCGTCGTATCACGACATCGCCGGCATCTTCGGCACCTTGCCGCTCGACCTCAAAGTTCTAACGCGCGATCTGCAGGAAGTCTATGCCACGCCGGTGTCAAAGCCAATGCTGGTAGGCGTGCGCGAGGAGTTGCGGACCCAGGAGCACGGCCGCGCCCATGCCTTTGCCGTGGCATCCGATCCCGATGTAATGTATCGCACCTTTCCGCTGCTGGGTGGATCGGCGCTGCTTGCCCAAGACGTGTCGGAGCTCAACGAGCTTAACCGTGAACTGGCACATCGTCGCATGGAGCTGCAGCGTCAAAACGAGCTGCTCGCCGCCGACTACGACCTTAAGACGCATTTGGCAGATCAAGAGGCCGAGACCTTGCTGGTCCAAGACGTGGACCAAGCGCTTGCCCGCGCGCTCGAAGGGATGTACGACCTGCTGAGCTCGCTGCCGCCGTTGACCGATGAAGCGTCTTCGCACGAGCGTTATCGCATGCTGCAGCGCGCCAAGATGCTCGTCGCCTATTGCAAACGCAAGGGGTCGCTCACGTTGGCACAGCACGGGGAGAGCGGTTTTGATCGCGACCGCATTCAGCTCATTGCCAACGAGCTCGCAAGCGACCTGCGCACCATCGATATCGATTGCGCCTCGATTATCGCCATACGGCGCCCGTTGCACGCCAGTACGGTAAGCGCCCTGTACGACTGCGTGTATGACTTTGCGTTTTTTGCCTACACCACCGACCATCCGGCGCTTATGTATCACTTGGGCGACCATGACCGATGCAGTGTCGAGCTGCGCGCCACGCTTTTTTCCAACGATGATGCAGATCTTTCGCAGACGCCCGCTGCGCAAGAGCTCGAAAGCGCTCTGCAAGGGCGCAACGTGGCATACCGCTTTGAGGGCGAGCCCGGCCAGCTGCGCATGATCGTCTTGATGCCGAGGGCGGGTGAGTGACGATGCAGATTTCGCTCATTCTTCCCCAAATTGTTGCGCTCGATGTTGTCTTTGCCCTGGCTGCGTGTCTGCAGACGATCCACGTCCCGCTCATCGCATCGCGCCGCTCGTCCTATAACCGTAAGGTGATTTGCGCCTACGAGGCGAGCCTTGTGCTTTACCTGATGATTTCGGCGCTCATCTTATTCGCGTCGTCTGGCTCGTATCTGGTGGCGCCGCTTGACGTTTGCGCCAGGGCAATGGGCGGAGCGTTGTGGCTCAATGCCGCAATCTTTGCCTATGGCGTGGTACTTATGGTGCACTATCGTCGCCTCGTCATGCTGGTCGAACTGTTGCTTGTTGTCGCCGTTACACCACCGGTGGTTTTTGCCATGGGCTCGGCGTGGACCGTTGTCCTTATCGCAGAGGGAGCGTTCTTCCTGTTCCGTTCCATCGCGGCGCTCTTGATGGACGTCCGTAACCGCCAGGAGGATATCACCGCGTTCTCGACGATCGAGACCATCAACGTGATTCCCGTGGGCATCCTGTATCTGGACCCGAGGGGCCGTCCGCTGCTCATGAACCGCTGCATGCGCAGAAACCTGGTGGAACTTCATATGCCCACCGACCTAGGCGATATGAGCGGCACATGGAACGACCTGCGCAAACTCAGCATGCAAATGCCCGAAAGCAGCCAGAACCGTGTGCGGATTAATCTGGACCGCTTTGGTGAGGCGCGGGCGGTGGTCGAGGTTTCTCCCGCCGAGATTCGCTTGTTTGTGCACGATGACGTTATGGTTTCGGGCCGCCTCTTTGAGCGCATTATCGGCCTGGATGTAACAGAGTATGCGCATGCCCATGATCGCCTGGCGCAAGCCAACCACCTGCTTGAGCTTGCGGGCCAAGAGCTCCAAGCCCAGATCGAAGAAGTCAAAAAAGTTGCTGACAATGCGGCCTATCTGCGTATGCGCGCTCGCGTGCACGACGTGATCGGGCAGCGCCTGTCCATCCTCCATCGTTATCTGGAGGAGGGGCGCCTGGATGACGAGTCACTCGAGCAGATCGACCCGCTGCTGCGCTCAATCGCTGCCGATCTGCGCAGTGGGGGCGACACCGAACCGACAGAGCAACTGGGCGATATCGTCCATGCCTTTGGCCTGGTGAGTGTGCAGATCGATGTGGAGGGCGAGCTGCCTGAGGACGCGCGTGTCGCCGCAGCCTTTCTGCAGATTATCCGCGAAGCCTCGACCAATGCCACCAAGCATGCACAGGCCCATCGGGTCCATGTGCGCCTGTGGCGGGAGACGTCGGAAGGCAGCGCTGTTGCGCGGATGACCGTTTCTAACGACGGCGCGCCTGCACCCGTATCGTATCGCGAGGGAACGGGTAT
>CABUTP010000112.1 GCA_902494545.1 uncultured Collinsella sp.
CATCGGGCAATTTGGTGTCCGAGTCCTCGGCGGGAGATGTGGGCTACGAGTCGCTCGCTACGTATCTCAAGGAAGCGCCCGTGCTGGAGGTGGCAACCCATCCGCTTAAGTCCTATACCGCCCGCATTACGCTTTCGGATGATTCGGTTGCAGACATTGGTTGCGTGGCTCGGCAGGATGGCGAGGGCATCGTTGTCGCGGTAAGGCATCAGAGCGCGAAGGCGGTTGCAAGCAATACGCTCAAACTGCAGAGTTTGCTCGAAGGCTATGAAACCATCGATAGCGGCAATATCGTGATCGAAAGCGACGGCAAGGTCGTTGCGACCAATGCCGTTGAACCCACCATATTGGGCGTATTCGATCTGCCTGCGACGGATGTCTTCATTGTCGACGGTATTAAGGATCGATGCCTGGCTGGTAAGGTCAAATTGATTAACGCCGACGGCGAGTGGTATTTGGGTACATTTGGAAAAGCGCACAAATTCTATGTGTACACCTATGCCTCGGCGCGGCATTACTTCGAGATCGTCGCCGCCGTTGTCGCCTGCGTGCTGGTGCTCTACGGCGGTGCAATAGCCGCTGTTGTGATGATGCGTCGCCGTGCCGAGCGTCAGCGCATGACCGACCTGTTGCTGCAAGAGCGCGACTATGGCGACAAGCTGGCAAAGGCGGCGCGTGAGGCCTCGTCCGCCAACTCGGCAAAGACGGAGTTTTTGCGTCGCATGAGCCATGATCTGCGCACGCCCATCAACGGCATTCGCGGCATGGTCGAGGTTGGCGATGCCAATGCGGACGATCTGCAAAAGCAGACTGAGTGCCGCTCAAAAATCTGGACGGCATCGGGACTGTTGCTCGACCTTGCCAACGAGGCACTCGATATGAGTCGCCTGGAGAGCGGGCAGGTCGACCTGAACCTCGTACCCACAAATTTGGTGGCACTTAACGGTGAAGTGCGCGATATTCTGGAGCGCCAGGCCGAGGAGCGTCTGGTGACAATTATCTGCGACCAGCAGACGCTTGATCATCCCTATGCACGGGTGAACGTGACGCACCTCAAGCGCTTGTTGCTCAATATTGCCGGCAATGCCGTCAAGTACAACCGCCAGGGCGGCTATGTTCGCCTGGTGTGCCACGAGGTGGAGCCAGTGGATGGCGTCCCGGTCTATGAATACACGATCGCCGACAACGGTATTGGCATGAGCGAGGAGTTCCAACAGCACCTCTACGAGCCGTTTTGCCGCGAGGAGCAGCAGGTGGAAGGTGCTTCGTCGGGAACTGGCCTGGGCGCGCCTATCGCAAAACAGCTGGTCGAGCTTATGGGCGGAACCATGAGCTTTACGAGCGTCTTGGGGCAGGGGACGACGTTTACCATCCGCCTGCCGTTCGAGAAATGCAAGCGCTCCGAGATTCCTCAGGCAGTGCGCGTGGATGCGGGTGATGGCGATGCGCTCCAGGGCTTGCGCGTTTTGCTCGTAGAGGATAACGATCTGAATGCCGAGATCGCGCAGTTTACGCTCAGCCGTGCCGGTGCCGTCGTGACGCATGCTAAGGATGGCGAGTCTGCCGTTGAGGCGTTTGCCGCGAGCGCACCGCACGAGTACGACGTGGTGTTGATGGACATCATGATGCCTGGCATCGATGGCCTTGAGGCCACGCGTCGAATTCGAGCACTCGATCGCGAGGATGCCGCGACCACGCCGATTATCGCCGTGAGTGCCAACGCCTTTGCCGACGACCGCAGACTTTCGCGCGAGGCGGGCATGGACGCGCACCTGAGTAAACCCGTGAGCTCGCAGGAGCTCGTTGAGGCGCTTGCGCACATAGCTGCCGACGCTTCATAAGCATATGGCCCGGTTCCAAGGTGGGTTGGAACCGGGCCATATTGCTATTTGTGAGTTTTGCTTTTGAGGCTTACTTTTCTTGAATCTGCTTGCCGCAGAGATGCTCAATCGTAATCTCGTAGAGCTGGACGCCCTTAATGTCCTTGGCGATTTCCTCTTCGACCTCCTCGGCAGAAGGGTAGTACTTAAGGGCGAGCTGGCGGACTTTGTCCTCGATAAACGCGGGGGTGTCATTCGCCAGGCGACAACGGCCAAAGACTACGGTACTCATAACGTAGGGAGCCCAGTCACCGTCTTTGTACCACTCGTTGCCGTAAACGGTAAAGCAGACCTTGTCATCGCGCTTGAGTGCGTCGACCTTGTGGCCGGCCTTGGCGCCATGGAAATAAATCTTGTCGTGCTCGGCGTCGAAGAAGTAGTTGACGGGAATGGCGTACGGGTAGCCATCGTCGCCGTTGACGGCAAAGACGCCGCGCTTGCAGGTAGCGAGCAGTTCGCGCGCTTCCTCGTCGGTGATGGCGCGTTTCTTTCGACGTAAGGGCCTAAACATCGTTGGCTTCCTTTCTGGTCGTGCGTGGTGGTTGGGCACAAACTATAGCGAAACGGATCCGTTTTTCTTGATGCGGGCGAGTATGTTTTTGAGCTTGTTAAAGTCGAGCGGTTTGGACAGATGGGCGTTCATGCCGGCGTCGTGTGCCGCCTTGGCGTCCTCGGCAAAGGCGTTGGCGGTGAGCGCGATGATGGGAATGTCGGCTGCATCGACCTTCTCGCTCAGGCGAATCGCGCGGGTTGCCTCATAGCCGTCCATGTCCGGCATCATAATGTCCATCAGAATGGCATCGAAGCTGCCGGCGGGACGGCCAACGTATAGGTCGACCGCTTCGTTGCCATCGGCGGCGCGAGTTACGACAATGCCTTCGCTTTCGAGCAGCGCCTGGGCAATCTCGGCATTGAGCTCGTTATCTTCTGCCAAAAGAACGTTCATGCCGGCAAGCGAGCAGCTGTCTGCTTGCTCGTCCGCGCGTTCTCTTGCCTGAGGGTCTTTGTCGATATCGAGCGGAATCTGGACGTAGAACGTACTCCCCACGCCAACCTCACTCGAAATCTCAATCGTGCCGCCCATCAGTTCAATAAGCGACTTGACGATTGGCATGCCCATGCCGGTTCCTTGGAACTTGCTGCGCGCATCGTCACCTTCTTGGGCAAACGGCTCATAGATATGCTTTAAAAACTTGGGAGTCATACCAATGCCGGTATCCGAAACGCTAAAGCAAAAGAGAGCGCGCCCGTTATCGAGTGGCTTGGTCTTTGAGCTAAAGGTGACGGAGCCGCCGTGCTTGTTGTACTTAATGCTGTTGTCTAACAGGTTGATCATGATCTGTCGGATATGGGTGGGACTGCCGACCATGTATGGCCCCGTGGCGTACGGCAGACTATTGTCCTGCATGGTGATGCCGTTACTGGACGCGCGGAGCTTGCACAGAACCAGCGTATTGTCACAGAGCTCTTTGAGGTTAAAAGGCACATGTTCCAGTGTTAGCTTGCGGTCTTCGATCTTGCCCATCTCGAGGATGTCGTTGATTAGCGAGAGCAGGTGATTGGCGGCAACGCGCGCCTTGGCACGGCTCTCGCGGGCGACCTTGATATCGCCTTCCTTCAATTCCTCGATCTCGATAAGGCCCAGGATACCGTTGAGCGGCGTACGGATGTCGTGGCTCATGCGCGTGAGGAATGCCGTCTTGGCGGCGTTGGCGGCATCGGCTTTTTTGCGCTCGGTTCGAGCGCGCACGAGTGCCCAGATGAGCAGGACGATGCCGACCGACAACATACCGATGAGGGCAGCTGCAACGGCGGCACGGTTGCGATAAAGGAATTGAAGCGTGTTGGATTCCTGGGCCGTGTACGACGTGGAGGAGTAATTGCTTGCGGAGAGCGATTCTCCGGCATTGATGATGCCCTTGTTGATGATTCCCAGCAGCTCGGGCCTTCCGCGCGAAATCCAGCACGAGAGCTCGCAGGTGTCAGGGAGCTCGGCCGTCTCGCAGTTCTCGAGATCATAACGGTCGCCGATGGTTTTTACGCGTGAACTGGGGGCGAGGATGCAGTGCACCGTTCCCTTCCTGAGGGCGTCGAACGCTTCATCGTCGGATTGGCATTCGGTCACGGTCGCTGTGGGGAACAGACTTTCGAGTACATTTCGGTTGATAAACGATGATTTGGTACAGGCGATGTTCTGAAGGTCTTTGTTCAGGTTGCTTCCGGTGTGGATGGCGGCGAGGGATGTGGTCCCCAACGATATCGACTGCACAACGCCTGATTGCTCGGCAAACCAGTAATCTCGGTATACCGGCAGCGCAACGTCGATGCTTCCCTTTGACAGGGCCTTTGACATCATCTTGTAGTTATCAAAGGCGACGGTTTTGACCGTAATGCCAAATTTATCGTGCAACGTCGTCGCAAGCGATGCGAGCGAACCTTCCATTTTGCCGTCTTCGTCTTCGTTGCAGTAGGGGAGTTTGCCCGTAATGTAGCCGAGCGTGATGGTGTTGTCATTTGCTTCGAGCCAGGAACGTTCGGGGCCGTTGAGCGATGATGAACCGCTGTTTTGGGCCGAGTAGTTAGATTTGACTTCGTCGATATAGCGTGGGTTGACGCGGGCGATTGCCGACATGGCGGCATTGATGTCGTCCCTTAGGTCGGGGCGGCTTTTGGGGACGGCAAAGTAGTAGTCGCTCGAACCAACGTAGAACATGGGTGACGCATCGGGCGACGAGAGCGTGTCGTTCATGATGATGGCGTCGACCTCGCCGTTTGTGAGCGCGCCAAAGAGGGCGCCGCCAGTGTCGATTTCTTTATAGGTGCAGGTAATGCCTTCGTTGGCGAGCCACTGCTGGCCAACGAAGGTTTGCATAACGTCGGGGTTGTAGCCGATGGTAAGGCCTTGGAGCGCTTGGGGGTCGCCCTTGGCCAGATCGTCGCGATCGGGCTTGGCGTAGATGTAGTAGCGCTCGGTGCCCTCGGGGTTCGAGGAAAAGAGCAGCTTTTGGGCGCGTTCCTCGGAGTAGGAGATGTTGGGCATGAGGTCGATCTCGCCCGCCTCGAGCATGTCCATAAGCTCGGTGAAGGTGCCGGAGACGTATTCGTACCGCCAGCCGGGCGTGTAGTACGACAGGGTCTGGAGGTACTCGTAGCCCCATCCCGAAAGACGCTCCCCGGGGGTGCCGTTCTGGAAGCCTTCGCTGTTGACGAGCCAACCAACGCGGACCGTCTTGACTGGCTGACTAGAGTCATCGGCAAAAGCCTGGACAGGCGCGATAGAACTCAGCACGACAAGCGCGGCAAGCACAACGGCCAGGGCGCGATATATAACTGAACGAAGGACAGTGGCGGCTCTCACATGCAATCCTAACGAATCGAGACATTACCGCATAAGGATACCAGCTCAACCTGCCCAGTCGGCAGCTGCACCGCTAAACGCTCCCGCCCGGCAGTCATTGGGGACGTTCTTA
>CABUTP010000113.1 GCA_902494545.1 uncultured Collinsella sp.
ACCAGCTTGCCGCCATCGAGCGGCGGGATGGGCAGCAGGTTCATAAAGCCAAGCGAGAACGAAATGAGGGCGGCAAAAGAAAGGAACGTGGCAGGGCCGGCAGCAGCAGCCTGTGAGGACATAACGCTAATACCCACGATCGAAGAGGACTGATCGAGAATCTCCATCGTATGTTGCGGCTGGAGCAGGCGCATCATACCCTCCGCTGTCTGCACGACATAGGAGAAGGACAGACGAGCCGACGTGATGGGGTCTAAACGGACCACCTGCGTAGAGGCATACACACCTAGGCGCTCGTCCTCTTTGAGTGCAACCGTGGTCGAATGCTGCTTGCCGTCACGTTCGTACTCGATGGCGATATCGTCCTTACCGGCAGCCTTGCCGATGGCAGCGTAAACGTCCATCCAGGTAGAGCACGATACTCCGTCGACCGAAAGGATCGCATCGCCGCCCTCGATTCCCGCCGCGTCGGCAATCGAGCCTTCGTCAACCTGGCCGATCACATTGGTATCCACCGGCACGGTGACACCTGCGATGGAATAGATGCTCATAAGGAGCAAAAAGCCCGTCAGGATATTGACGATAATGCCCGCGAGCAGCATAAAGGCACGCTTGACAAAGCCCTGGCCCAAATAGGTGTGCGAGCGCTCGCGTGCAAGGAATTCGGACTCGCCGCACGGCAGTTCCCATACATCGCCCTCGGCAGTCGCGTGCTCGCGATCGAACCGACGGCCGTCAAAGGTGGTATAACCCGCCGCATCACGCGGCAGGGTCTGGTACTTGGTGGGATAGTAACTGGGCGAAGGCTTTTCCCCTTCTTCATACCAGGGAGCGATGGAGCCCCAGCCCAACAGCAAAGCACAAGCCTCGAGCACATCCTCCTCGGACAGCTCGAGCTCGACGGCAAGATCGGCCACCGTCACACGGCCGTGACGATAGATGGCAGCAAGCACGCGGTCGGCACACGAGACGTCGGTCGGATCCATGCCACAAATGGCCGCATAGCCACCCAGCAGCAGCGGCGTCACGCCAAACTTGGTGCCGATACGACGCGACGTGTGGTGGATATCAAAACGACACGGCAGGCCCAAAAAGAACTCAGTCACGCGGACACCGCAGGCACGCGCCGCCAAAAAGTGGCCGCCCTCGTGCAAAAACACAAGGACGGAAAGCATCAGCAGGCCCCAAAAGACCGATGAAAGAACGCTCAGAACAGTATCCATAAAACGAAAAAAACAATCCTTATGGGTTAAGAACGGGTTGCGGCGAGCACCTGCGCAGCCTTTTCACGCGCCCAGCTATCGATGTCGCGAAGCTGTTCAAACGAATCGACCGACTGCGCATCGTGAGCATCCATGCAGGATTCCACAATGCGGTCGATATCGGTAAAGCTGCAGTCATCATGCAGGAAGGCATCGACGGCGACCTCGTTGGCGGCATTGAGCACGCACGGCATGGTGCCGCCCGTCTTGCCGGCACGTTCGGCCAGCGCAAGGCAGCGGAAGGTATCCATGTCGGCCGCGTCAAAGGTAAGCTGCCCCAACTCGCGGAAGTCGATACGCGGAGCCGGAGTATCCCAACGCTCGGGATACGAGAAGGCAAACTGAATGGGAATGCGCATGTCGGAGGCACCGAGATGCGCCATCACAGAGCCGTCGGCAAACTCGACCATGGAGTGAATCTTAGACTGGCGCTGCACGACCACGTTAATGAAATCGAGATCGCAGCCAAACAGATGCATGGCCTCGATACGCTCCAGACCTTTGTTCATGAGGGTGGCGGAGTCAATCGTGATCTTTGCACCCATAGCCCACGTAGGATGCGCCAGGGCATCGGCGCGCGTCACGCGATCGAGCTCGTCACGCGTGCGGCCAAAGAACGGGCCGCCCGAGCAGGTAAGCCAAATGCAGTGAGCCTCGCGCGGATTCTCGCCCAGATAGCACTGGTAGATGGCAGAATGCTCGGAGTCGACCGGGATAAGCTGGCCCGGCTGCGCCAACGGCATAAGCAGATCGCCACCGACGACGAGCGACTCCTTGTTGGCCAGGGCAAGACGCTTGTTCGAGGTCAGAGCAGCATGGCTCGCCTCGAGACCGGCAGCGCCCACGATGGCAACGAGCACGCAGTCGACATCATCGCGGCATACGAGCTCGCACACGGCCTGCGCGCCAACGCCGAGCTCCGTGCCCTCGGGCAGTTCCTGCAGCACAGCGTCGCCGCCATGGGAGGCGTCCGCCACGGCAACCGCCGGAACCGAGAACTCACGGGCAGCGGCAACGAGCTCGGGGGTGCTGGAGTTTACCGACAGCGCCGTCACCTGCAGGCGATCGGCATGCTGACGGCACACGTCGAGCGCCTGAGTGCCGATAGAACCCGTACAGCCCAGAATGGCAACACGAAGACGCCCATCGGGACCGTAGGTGGTCTGATAAGCCATTACAGCACGCCTCCGATCATCAGCAGCAGCTGCGCGGTAATGCAGCCAAAGATGAGCGAATCGCTGCGGTCGAGCATGCCGCCGTGGCCCGGTATGAGATTGCCGGAATCTTTAACGCCCACACCGCGCTTGATACGCGACTCGATGAGGTCGCCGATAACGCCCAGGATGGAGACGACCACGCCGCACAGCAGTGCATAGGGCAGGCTCAGCTCATAGAAGTGCGTTGCCCACAGGATGAGCCAGATCAAGACAGAGCCCAAAATGCCGCCGACAAAGCCTTCCCAGCTCTTTTTGGGGGAGATCTTGGGAACCATCTTATGCTTGCCAATGCGGCTGCCCACGATATAGGCAAACGAGTCGGAAACCCAAAGGGACGCGCAAACGCCCACCGAAAGCAGTGCGCCGGCAAAACCGGGCACGGCATCGCGCAGCAGCACGATAGCCGACAGCATAAAGCCAGTGTAGATAGGGCCCATGAGCGTAACGGCAACGTCAGAGATGCGAGTGCGCGGAGACCAGACATACCAGATACCAACCGCAAGCATCAAAGCGAACAGCAGGGCGTTCAACAGCAGCGAATCGCCCAGAGCCGAGAGCGGAAAGAGCACGGCGGCAGCGATACCAAGGCGCTCGTTGGCAACCTTGCCGTCGAGCCTCGTCATGCGGAAGAACTCATAGCAGCACAGACCGCTCATGACGGACACTAAGATGGCCGTGGGCACAATACCCAAAACCAGGCACAGGATAAAGACAACGGCATAGACGATACCGGCGGCGGCACGGGTGATAAAGCCCGCCAGCCACGAACCGGAGCCGCTCTTCGCTGCAGGCGCCCCTGCAGCGGAAGCCTTACGCGCGGGCTTCGCGGAAGTAGGCGCCTTGGGAGCGGATGCCTTGGGACGTTCGGACACGATTAAGCCTCCTCGGTCTTGCTCAGTCCACCAAACCTACGGTCGCGACCCTGGTAGGCCAAAATGGCGTCGACAAGGCCCCAGCGGTCAAAGTCGGGCCAATAGGTATCGGTGACATAGAACTCGGAATAGGCAACCTGCCACAGCAGATAGTTCGAAAGACGAAGCTCGCCAGAGGTGCGAATCACAAGCTCCGGATCGGGCAGCCCAGCGGTGTACAGGTGCGAAGCCACCATATTGTCGTCAACCGCGGCGGGATCAATCTTGCCGGCAGCCGCATCAAGCGCGATCTGGCGGACAGCGCGGGTGATCTCAGCACGGGCACCATAGTTAACGGCCAGCGCCAGCGTCATACCGGTATGGTCGGCGCACTCGGCAAGACCGCGCTCAAAGACGTCGCGGGTCTTCTTGGGCAGCGCGGAAATATCGCCCAAAAAGACAACGCGGACGTTCTCGCGCTTAAGCAGCGGCAGCTCATCGATAAACGTCTTGGCAAACAGGTGCATCAGAACGTTGACTTCGTGCTGCGGGCGATTCCAGTTTTCGGTCGAAAACGCATAGGCCGAAAGCACGTCGACGCCCAGGCGAACGCAGGCGGTAATGATCTCGCGGAGCGAGACGATACCGGCCTTATGGCCTTCAGTGCGGGCAAGACCGCGCGCCGTGGCCCAACGGCCGTTGCCGTCCATGATGCACGAAATATGGTGCGGAATGTTATTGAGGTCAAGGTCGGAAAAACCGACGCCCGCAGGGGCGTCGGCAAAGTACTCGACCAGTTTATGCTCGTCGTATTGCACCTTAGATCTCCATGACCTCGGCTTCTTTTTCCTTCAGAAGCTCCTCGACCTTGGCTACATACTCGTCGGTATGCTTCTGGACCTTGGCCTGCTCGCGACGGACATCGTCCTCGGTGAGCTCCTCGTCGCGCTCGAGCTTGTTGTTAAAGTCGCGGCGGATGTTGCGGATGGAGACCTTGGCCTGCTCGGCGTACTCGCGGCACTCCTTAACGAGCTCGCGGCGACGCTCCTCGGTGGGAGCCGGGAACGGCAGACGCACGACGGTACCATCGGAGTTGGGGGTAATACCCAGGTCAGAGGCACTGATGGCCTTGACGATGGCATTGATGAGCGCCTTGTCCCACGGCTCGATAAGCAGCATGTGGGCCTCGGGGGTCTTAACGGCGGCAACCTGCGTGACGGGCGTGGGAACACCGTAGTAGTCGACGGTGATATCGGACAGGATGTTGGCGTTGGCGCGGCCAGTGCGGACCTTGGAGAAGTTATGCTTGAGGGACTCGAGCGACTTGTCCATGTGGGCGGTGATGTTCTCTGCCATGCTTAATCCTCCTGATAGACGAGCGTGCCGACGGGCTCACCCGCGAGCGCGCGCTTGACGGTGTCCTCGCCATCGATGTTGAGGACCAAAATGGGCATACGGTTGTCCTGGCAAAGAGCCGTAGCCGTGGAATCCATAACCTGCAGGCCGCGAACGAGCACCTCGTGATAGGTAATCTTGTCAAAGCGGACGGCGTCAGCGCACTTGACGGGATCCTTGTCGTAGATGCCATCAACCTTGGTGGCTTTAATCAGTATCTCGGCACCGATCTCGCAGGCACGAAGAGCCGCGGCGGTGTCGGTCGTAAAGTACGGATTACCCGATCCGGCGGCAAAGATAACGACGTTGCCCTTGGACAGGTGGTTGATGGCGCGACGGCGAATGTAGGGCTCGCAGATCTCGTTCATCTGGATAGCGCTCATCACGCGGCAGGGAACATCGTTGTGCTCGAAGGCATCCTGCAGGGCAAGCGCGTTCATAACGGTAGCGAGCATGCCCATGTAGTCGGCCTGAGCACGCTCCATGCCACCGGCAGCGCCGGCCATGCCGCGGAAAATATTGCCGCCGCCGACAACGACGCCGACCTCATGACCAACGGCGAGCAGCTC
>CABUTP010000114.1 GCA_902494545.1 uncultured Collinsella sp.
GAGGTCGGCGTCGAGCTCGTCGGCGATCGTCTGAGCTACGGCAGCGGTGTGGCCCTGTGCCGAGTAGTAGGCCACGAGGACGTTGCCGCCTGCAGCGGGCGCGGCGGCGGGCTCGTCCTCGACGGCGGCTTGGCCGCCGTCACCCTGGCTGCAACCGGAGAGCATCGTTGCGCACAGCGCGGCTCCGAGCAGGAAGTTTCTTCTGGTCACGGTCGGGTTTGCGGTCATGGGGCATCTCCTTCGTTGGCTTGGTTGGTCCGTTATCGTCTGAGCGCTACTCCTGCGCGTCGAAATCGGGGCGTATGGCCAGGTAGCCCGCGAGTGCCTCCTCGGTGGCGGTGTAGTAGGTCATGGTCCCGTCGAGCTTGGCAATCTCGGCCATCTCGTCTTCGGTGAGGGAGAAGTCGAAGATGTTCGCGTTGTCGGCGATGTGGGCGGGGTTCTTGGAGCCGGGGATGATGGAGGTGCCCATCTGCACGTGCCAGCGCAGGATCACCTGGGCCGGGGTCTTGCCATACTTCTCGGCGAGAGCGACGAAGACGGGCTCCTCCAGAAGACCTTTGTCGCCGTGGCCGAGTGGGTACCACGCCTCGATCACCGTGCCGTATGGCGCGAGGTAGGCGCGCAGGTCGCGCTGGGCGTGGTAGGGGTGGCACTCAACGGTCACGAGCTGCGGCTTGATGTCGGCGACCTCGATGACCTCGGCGATCTTGTCTTGCGGGAAGTTGGAGAGGCCGAGGGCGCGCACCTTGCCCGCGCGGTACGCCTCCTCCATCGTGCGCCACGCGACCAGGTAGTCGCCTACCGGCTGGTGCAGGATGAGCATGTCGACGTAGTCGAGCCCTAGGCGCTGGAGCGTGGCGTCCACCGCCGGCATGCCCGCGTCGTAGACACTCGGCCAGAGCTTGGTGGAGACGAAGATCTTGTCGCGCGCGATGCCGCTCTTGGCGATGGCACGGCCCACGGCGCGCTCGTTCATGTAGGCGTTGGCGGTGTCGATGTGCTCGTAGCCAGCCGTGAGCGCGGCGGTTGCGGCCGCCTCGGCCTCGGCCGGGGTCATGAGGAAGGTGCCCAAACCCTCGATGGGCATCTCTACGTCGTTGTTGAGCTTCAGATACTCCATGGTCTCCTCCTTAATGGTGACTTTTCGAATACAAGGCTACGGCGTTTACTGACGCGCGAGAAGTTCACGTTGGAATGATGGATATAACCATGGGGTATATACGGCACATAATGCGTGACAGGAGGATCGATGTACAACCCACAGCTTGACACTTTCATCCGCGTGGCGGAGGCGGGCAGCTTCTCCAAGGCGGCACAAGAGTCCTTCATCACGCCCACGGCCGTCATCAAGCAGATGAACCTGCTGGAGTCGCGGCTAGGCCTTACGCTGTTCCACCGATCGCATCAGGGGCTTTCGCTTACGCGAGCAGGCAGGTCGCTGCTCGCCGACGCCCGCCATATCGTGCAGTACTCTCAAGAATCAATCGCACGCGCCCGCGTCGCCGAGCGCGGAGAGAAGCGCATCATCCGCGTGGGAGTGTCGCTCATGACGCCCAGCACGCCGCTCACGAAGCTATGGCCGAAGGTGAAGGAACGTTGCCCTGGCATGAGCCTTCAGGTGGTCACGTTTGAAAACACACCCTCGGCGGCGCGCGGTTTGGCGAACCTCGGGCAAGACATGGATATCGTGGTGGGGATTTTCGACGATGCCTTTCTTAAAGAGCGCGGATGCCTGGGCCTCGAGCTTTCGCGCGAGCCGCTCTGGTGCGCCGTTCCCGTCGACAGCGAGCTCGCCAAACGCGACATCGTCACATTCGACGACCTCCACAATCACAGTCTTATGCTTATACGCCGGGGCTGGAACACCGAAATCGACCGCGTACGCGACGAGATACTCTTGCATCATCCTCAAATCGCGCTCGTAGACTTCCCGCAATATCGGGTGGAGGTGTTCAATCGCGGCGCGAACGAGGACCTCGCGCTTGCGACGCTGCCGTTGTGGGCCAACGTCCACCCCATGCTCAAAACCGTCCCTACCGATTGGGACTGTCTCGTGTCTTACGGGCTGCTTCATTCGCCGCACCCCGCAGACCATGTGCGGGAGTTCCTCGATGCGGTGTCTGCCGTGCTCGAGGCAAAGCATCGATAGGCAATCGCGAACAGATGCGCTTATGCCTATGGGAATAACGGGAACTGGCTTCTGAGCTTGCGTTTTGATACCGTCGAGTACCGCCCGATGTTGTTTCGGCGTCGCCATAGAGCAAAGCCATCAGCGAAATGACGGGAATAACAGCCTCCGAACCTTCTAGTTCGGAGGCCTTCTTTTTGCATGTCTGCCTAAAACGACTCTTTGCCAAAGCCCCTTGAGCATCGGGCGGCATTATTGAGTGTGGGCGTTATCGTAGGTATCTTTGATTTCTTCCGGCAAATTGTCGGGAATCAGCGCCTTCACTCTATCCTCGTTGCCATCTTGGATCGCCTGCTCGTAGTACCAGCATTTGAACTTCAACATATCCAGCGCACGGTTCATGTTCGCGATTTCCGATTCCATGTGGGCCTTCCGCTCCTCGAACATGGCCTTGCGCTTGGGATATGTCGATGGACCCTCCGCGCACCATTCCATGAACAGCCGGATGTCCTTGATCTCCATCCCAGCCTTCTTTAAGCATTCGATGACCCGAAGCGCCTCGAGTTCCGTATCGCCGAATCGGCGAATGCCGGATGTCCGCTCCAATTCCGGGAACAATCCCTGCTTGTCGTAATAGCGCAGCGTGGAAACGGGCAGACCGAACATATCCGCCACCTGTCCGATTGTGTACATGGTTCCTCCGGACAAATCTCGAATTTACTCCTTGACCTAAAGTTAGGTTTAGGTATTACCTTTATTTTCGTCAATATATATAAGGAGTGCAAGGGATTTTCGCCAAAGGCGCGCGCTTGCCGGAACGGTTTTCGCCGGCGGCGTGAACGGCGTGGGCGAAATCGCCGGGCATCCCGCTCTGGAGCAGGCGCATCGAATGGGCATGGAAATCTAGGCGCGGCTTAGCTGCGCGAAAGCAGTTTGTACTCAAAACCATCGACAGGAGGAATCAAACATGACGATTAAGCAGACAGCGGGCAGGGATGCCCTGGGGGACTTTGCCCCCAAATTTGCGCAGCTCAATGACGATGTGCTGTTCGGCGAGGTATGGAGTCGAGAAGACGGGCTTTCCCTTCGAGATCGCAGCATAGTGACGGTGGTTGCCCTAATGGCGCAGGGCCTGACGGACTCTTCGTTTCAATATCATCTGATGTCCGCAAAGAACAATGGCGTGACCAGGGCTGAGATAGCGGAAATCCTTACGCATGCGGCGTTTTATGCGGGATGGCCCAAGGCGTGGGCGGCCTTTCGCATGGCGAAGGAGGTCTGGGCGGATGACAATGCCGCTGATGCAAGAGCTAAGCATCAAAACGAGATGGCCTTTCCCATCGGTGCCCCCAACGACGCATTTGCGAAGTACTTTATCGGGCAAAGCTACCTCGCGCCCCTTTCCACCGAGCAGGTCGGCATTTACAACGTTACGTTCGAGCCAGGCTGCCGCAACAACTGGCACACCCATCACGCCAAAAGCGGCGGCGGGCAGATTCTCGTCTGCGTGGCTGGCCGAGGGTTTTACCAGGAATGGGGCAAACCGGCACAGGAGCTGTGCCCCGGCGATGTAGTAAATATTCCCGCAGGCGTAAAGCACTGGCACGGTGCGGCGCCCGACAGCTGGTTCTCCCATCTCGCGGTGGAGGTTCCGGGCGAGGAGGCCTCCAACGAGTGGTTGGAGCCCGTGGACGACGAGCAATACCTTAAAGCGACTGACAAGGAGGTTTAGGTATGGAACAGTTGAATCTGACGCAGGAATGGGACAAGGTATTTCCCAAAAGCGACAAGGTTGAGCACAGCAAGGCGACCTTCCATAACCGATACGGCATCACGCTGGTGGCTGACGTCTACGTGCCTAAGAACGCGGAAGGCAAGCTGCCCGCCATCGCCGTCAGCGGCCCTTTTGGCGCGGTGAAGGAGCAGTCCTCCGGTCTGTACGCGCAGAAAATGGCGGAGTTGGGCTTTTTGCAATTGCCTTTGACCCGTCCTATACCGGCGAGAGCGGCGGCACACCCCGCTATGTAGCATCGCCGGACATCAACACCGAGGACTTCTGCGCAGCGGTGGATTTCCTCTCTGTGCAGGAAAGCGTTGACCCGGAGCGTATCGGCATCATCGGTATCTGCGGTTGGGGCGGCATGGCAGTCAATGCGGCGGCCATAGACACCCGTATCAAAGCTACCGCGGCTATGACCATGTACGATATGACCCGCGTGACCGCAAACGGCTATTTCGACGCCGAGGATTCCGAGCAGGCGCGCTTTGAAAAGCGGAAAGCGCTGAACGCGCAGCGCACCGAGGACTATAAAAACGGCAGCTATGCGCTGGCGGGCGGCGTGGTCGATCCGCTACCGGAGGATGCGCCGCAGTTTGTAGCGGACTATAACGCCTACTACAAAACTCCGCGAGGCTATCATCCCCGCAGCCTGAACTCCAACGGTGGCTGGAATGTGACGTCCTCGCTGTCGTTTTTGAATATGCCGATTTTGCAATATAGCGGCGAAATCCGCTCAGCTGTGTTGCTGGTGCATGGCGAGAAGGCGCACTCCCGCTATTTCAGCGAAACCACGTACGGCAAGCTGACGGGGGACAACAAGGAATTGCTCATTATCCCTGGTGCCAGCCACACCGACCTTTACGATCAGATGGACATCATTCCGTTTGGAAAGCTGAAGGCATTCTTTGAGGAATACCTGAAATAAGGCGTGCCTTGATTTAATGGCAAGTCTCCAGCAACGATTCTTCTAAAGAGTGGGAGTAGCTGAAACGAGGCGATTGAATAACTCCATCTGTTTTGGTTAAAACAAAAAAATATGCCGCGCGCCTGCGGCATAAAGGAGGGAGATTTCTATGAAAATCGTTGTATTGAGCGGCAGCCCGCGCAAGGGCGCCAATACCGACACCATGGTCGAGGCGTTTGCCGAGACCGCGCGCGAGGGCGGCAATACGGTCGAGGTCATCCGCGTTGCAGGCAAAAAGATCGCCGGCTGCTTGGGATGCCAGTACTGCTTTACCCATGAGGGCGCCTGTGTGCAGAAGGACGACATGGCCGACGTGATCGAGTCACTGAAAGGCGCCGACATGGTTGTCTTCGCCTCGCCAATCTACTGGTTTGATATCACTGCGCAGGAGAAAGCCGCCATCGACCGCC
>CABUTP010000115.1 GCA_902494545.1 uncultured Collinsella sp.
CCTGTGCGAGCGGCGACCTGACACCCGTCCGCGCCTGGCTGGGCGAGCACATTTGGCAGTGGGGCCGCGCCAAGGACGCGCCGGAGCTCATCAAGGGCGCGTGCGGCATGGCGTTCGATGCCCGCTACTACTGCAGCTACCTCCAGGACAAGTTCACCACGCTCTACGAGCTGTAAGGATTGACCAGCACGCCATCGCCAACGCCAACCATGTTGACGCCAATGCCTTGGCAGTGTCAGCGGAAACGACCCCAAGCGAGCAAAGTGACGTGAAATGAAAGGGCGCTGACCTTCTGGTCGCGCCCTTGAAATTGAACGTCAGATTGCCGCTTGGGGCCGTTTGCAGCGTCGAGCGGTTACGCGGTTTGGTAAAACCGCGTAACTAAAGGGCTTCCAGAGCACTTGCGATGCGCTTCATGGCGGCGTCGGCGGCGGCTTGGTCCGGAGCCTCAGCCAACACGCGAATCACCGACTCGGTTCCGCTCTTGCGCACGAGCACGCGGCCCTCGCCCGCCAGCGCGGCCTCGGCCTCGGCGATCGCGTTCTGCACGCCCATGTTCTCGAGTGCGGCGTCCTTGTCGGCCACGCGCACGGCAACCTGCGCTTGCGGCAGCAGCTTGCACGGAGCCGTGAGCTGCGAGAGCGTCTCGCGCTCGGCGCGAATCACTTCCATCACACGTAGCGAGGTCATAATGCCGTCGCCCGTGCGCTCGATATCGCCAAAGATCGTATGACCCGTCTGCTCGCCGCCCAGGCTGAAGCCGCCCTCGCGCATCTTGGCATACACGTGACGGTCGCCCACGCCGCTGGTCACGGCGCTTAGACCGGCAAGCTCCAGCGACTTGACCAGGCCAAAGTTGCTGGCAATCGTCGGAACCACGGTACCGCCCGAAAGGCGCCCGTGCTTGTTCAGGTACACGCCGCACACGTACAGAATCTGGTCGCCGTCGACCACACGGCCGCGCTCGTCCACGGCCAGGCAGCGGTCGGCATCGCCGTCGTAGGCAAAGCCCACGTCCAGGCCCTGCTCCACCACGTGGCGCTGCAGGCGCTCCATATGCGTGGAGCCACAGTCCACATTGATGTTAAATCCGTCGGGCGCGGCGTTGATCACGCGCACGTCGGCGCCCAGCGCGTCGAACACCGGCTTGGCCACCGAGGACGCCGAGCCGTTGGCGCAGTCGAGACCGATCTTAACGCCCTGTAGCGAAAAGTTCGCGCTTGCGATGAGCGAGGCAATATAGCGGTTGCGACCCTGCATGTAGTCCACCGTGGCGCCGATGTGGTTGCCCGTGGCCAGCGGCACCTCGCTCTTGCCATCGATATAGTCCTCGATGAGCTCCAGCACGTCCTCGTCCATCTTAAAGCCGTCGCTGTTGACGAGCTTAATGCCGTTATCGCAAAACGGGTTGTGGCTCGCGCTGATCATGATGCCGCAATCGAAGCAGCCCTCCACGGTCTGATGCGCCACGCCCGGCGTTGGGATCACGTGCAGCATATATGCGTCCGCACCGCTCGCGACCAGGCCACTCACCAGCGCCGCCTCGAACATATAGCTCGAGCGACGCGTGTCCTTGCCCACGATCACGCGTGCTTTGCGCTCGCGGTTGGCACCGTAATACCAACCCACAAAACGGCCGATCTTGTACGCATGCTCTACGGTCAGCCCAACGTTGGCCTCGCCGCGAAATCCGTCGGTGCCAAAGTACTTCATAAGAGGTCCTCTCTATAGACAAAGGCGCGCCGCCAAAGCAACGCGCCGCCAGCCTATTATCCTTTAAAGCAACCGTAGGGGCTACACCGTGAGGAACATCATCACGATGATCATGGCAAAGCCGATAAGGTCGGTCGGCAAAAATACCGTGCCCAGCATAACGGCGCTGGTGATGGTCGCCGAGACCGGCTCCACGGTTCCGATGAGGCTCGCACGCACCGAGCCGATGTCCTTAACGCCCTGCATATACAGCATGTAGGCAAAAAACGAGCCAATGACCACAAACACCGCGAGCGCCTCGATACCGGCAACATCGAGCGCCGGCATATGCGCCCAAGGGCGAACGAAAGCACACGAAACGATGCCCGCCGTGAGCATAGCCGAACCCGTGACGATGGGGCTGCCATATTCGGGCAGGATCTTGGCGGGGATCACCGCCATGCAGGTGGCGCTGACCGCACACATAAGGCCCGCGACCAGGCCGAGCGGCGAGATGCTCAGGCTGGTGGGGTCACCGCCGGTGGCGATCAAAAACGTACCGCCCAGAGCCAAGCCAATGCCGATAACCTCGCGCGTGCGCGGCCTGCGGCGGTCGATAACGCAGGTGTATCCCATAATGATGACCAGCTGCAGGCACTGAAGCACCGTCGCGGTTCCGGCATTGGTCAGGCGCACGGCCGAAAGATAGCAGAACTGGTTGAACAGCAGGCCAAAAGCGGTAAAAAGCAGCAGTTGTCTGCGGTCGGCGGGCGTGGTCCAGAGTTTAACCAGACGCTCGCGATCGCGCGTGACCACCACGGCCATAAAGAGCAGACCGGCGAGAATCTGGCGCACACTCATAAGCCACAGGGTATCAACGTGATAGGTATCGAACAGGAAGCTCGCGCTGGTACCCGAAAAACCCCAAAACGAACCACCCACCAGCGTGGCCAGAACGCCCGTAATCATCTTGCGCGTCGACGCACTGTTCAGGCGGTCGCGCCATGCACGGCGGGTACTGCGGCTGAGCTCGTCAGTGCCCTCGGGCACATCAATGTTCGATATATCGGTCATCGGCACCGAAGCCCCTGCGCCTTCGGCCTGCTCGACACACTCTTTGCTCATTCCACTCCCCCGAAACAGTCTGGAAGCAATTCGGCTTACCTTACCACGGCAAAGGCACCAGCTGGAGGCTTGTCCGTTTATCGGTAGGACAATTCCGCGGACGTCTTTCCATAGCTCGATACCACAATGGGCTTGCATTATGCAACAGCCAAATCGCGGCAGCAGGCTCTTTTGAAATGGATATGACAAAGCCCCCGAATTCCACAATGTAAGCGATTTTTAAAAATGTTCTTGCCACCGAGTTCAGGCTCCGTTATATTATCCCTTGCGCACTTGCGCACCCTTGATCGGGCGTTTAGCTCAGGGGGAGAGCGCTTCCCTGACACGGAAGAGGTCAGAAGTTCAAATCTTCTAACGCCCACCAAATGTTCACAGCTCAGAGGCTATGTCTCTGAGCTGTTTTGTTTTATGTCGCCAAATCCGCTAGCAACTCCAACCGTCATCGCAACGTAACATCAATTCACCTGACGAATGGCTGCCAAACAAATTCAATACCCCAACATCAACAACAGCCGGGCACAAAACTGCGCCGCAAACTGCTCCAACCACCCTGCCCATGTACAAAACCGCGTCAGCGACCCAAGTGCCTATCCCGGCTGACTCCGTAGTCAATCAAAACCGCCCCAATAGCCACCGAGGCCGAGACCAACACGTCTCGAACCCATCCGCACCGCAACTTCTCAGCAAAACGCCGCGATGTCTGCGCCCTGCGGTATCCTTGAGCCACTTGCACCTGCAGCACCAAGGAGCCGCCATGCGCACCGAGCTCGATGTTCCCTTTTCGCACAAAGACGAGGCCAAGGCCCTGGGCGCCAAGTGGGATCGGGCTAAGAAGATCTGGTATGTACCCAGCGGCGTTAACCCCGAGCCCTTTGCCGAGTGGCTGCCCGGCGTTGACCGATCCGACCCCTCAGCGCCGTATATATATCTAGTACTGGGCAAGCGCGAGTGCTGGAAGTGTCACAAAGAGACCTCGGTCGCGGCCTTCGGCATTCCCTATCGAACCGATAACGACGAGAGCATCGCCATCGCGCACGCGCCTAACGAAGCCGGGCACATTGCCATCGACACGGCCAGCGCCAACGCACTCGCCATCGTGCCCACTCTTGGCTGCGTGCCGGGCGAGATCCGCGACTACCTTCATAAGCGCTGCGGCTACAAGCCCGTAGGCGCGCGAGCCTCCAAAGCCCCGTCGCTCGGCAACACGTGCACCAGTTGCGACGCGCTGCAAGGCAGCCGCTATCTGTTCGAGGAGCCCTCGTCCCCGTTTGCCCTCACTGCCATCAACAAGCTACCGGCACTGGAGTTTGTGCGCGTCGAAGTTGCCGGCGTCTTTGGCATCCCAGCCACGCGCACCGACTTTGACCAGGCGCTCTTTACCTGGGCACGCGACCATCACGCCGAGTTCCACAGGCAACTCGGTGAGGGGGTTTATTTGTAGAGACGGAGAGGCCTTCACAGCCAGCTCCTCCGCATCACCTATCCCTCGTCGCCGGCGTCGTACACGATATCGAGACCACAAACAGAGCATTTCTCCGGATACACCGGCATATGAACGCCCGTGCGTTTCCTCACTTCGTCACTGAGTTTGTCGTGCGCATCGATGAACCGAATGTCGAGACACGGTATTTGCGAGCCGCAGCAAGGGCAGGCAACGACAAACGACCCGCAATCAACCTCTACGCTCGGAAACATATTGTTGTCTATAAGGGCACACGGCAGTTTTCCGTACTTCCCCATCGCAATATCGCCTCGCCAGCTCATACACGCTCCCCTCTCGCCATACAAATCAGGAAGAGCATGCACCGACGGGCGTGCGCGAGATTGCATCGCCACGCGATCCGATCAAACGACACGATCGTCAAAGAATGCCAAAACCAAATACGCTAATACGGCAGAAGCCCCGCCTTTTCACGCTTCTTTTCCGAGCGATCGAACTCAATGCGATGGGCCTCAAGAAACACCGTATTGGGTCGCCACTGATGCTCATTCGGCTGCCTTAGCGTCGCACCCGCAAAGGAAACGTAGTCGGTCTTATCCAGCAGGTACGATCCGCACAGCCGATATTCGCCGCAAACAGGCTCATACGAAATCAGGTGAGCATCAAATAGGGAATGAAGGTCGCGCCGAAGCAGAATGCCGTTGCTGGCAACCTGCGATTTGGGTCCCGAGTAATTCTCGATATGCGCAGCCTCCAGAGCTTCGCTGACGCCGCAGTCCGACACCGCACAACGGCCGTCATAGGCGGCAACGAGCTGCTTGCGGAACCATTGTTGCCCCAATCGCTCGCGCCTTAACGCATAGCGGACCTTTTCGTCGTCGGGCGCACCCTGTCCGGCAAACTCAATATCGACGGGCATGCGCTTCAGATAACTCATGTCGGGTGCAAAACGTGGGTCCGGTCCGCCTTTATGAACAGGACCGTGCAGAACAAACCATCCGTTTTCGGGCTC
>CABUTP010000116.1 GCA_902494545.1 uncultured Collinsella sp.
CTCTTCCTCCGCCTGGCGCCTTGCCTCATCCTCGGCGTGCTTGGCTGCCACGGCGTCGTCGCGGCGCTTGGTCGCGGCGGTCGAGAGCGCCTCGGCGTCAATATTGAAGCCGGCCTTCTTGGCGCCCTCGTCCTCCTCAGCGTACTTCTTTGCCGCGGCGATCTGGTCGTCGGTCACTTCGGACGCCTCGACTGGCTCCAACGCCACGTCACCCGCGTCGACGGTCTTCTTCTCGGCGGCCTTCTCGCCCAGCTTGATGCTGAGCTTTTCGGCGGGGACGGCGTAGAGCGTGCCGTCGGCCGCGATGGGGGAGGCGGCGATCTCCACCTTGTAGCTGCCGCGGCGAAGCTCGACGCCCTCGCCGCTGCTGTCCACGTAGCGCACGGCGTCGACCTTCTTGCCGCGCTCCTCCTTGCCCGTGATGTGCACCGGCAGCCTGCTCGCTCCCGCCGAGGTGTTCCAGCCCTGGGCCGAGACGCTGAAGCGCACGGCGTGCTTTGCCGCGAGCGCCTCCTGTTCGGCTGCCTCGCGGGCCTGCTCGGGGGCGTAGACGCCGAAGTAGTAGCCGGCGCCGCTGCCCGCAGCGAGCAATGCGATCACGACGGCCACGATCACGAGGGGCCTCTTCGAGCGCTTGCCCTTCGCCGGTGCCGACTTCATCGGCTGCGCCTCGGCTGCCGGGGCGGGCTGATGGTCGCCCTGCGATTCGGCCGGGGCTTCATATTCGGCGGCGACGGGCTCTCCACACGCGGGGCAGAACCTGGCCCCGCCCTCGACCTTCGACCCGCAATTTCGGCAGAACATGGGCAAACTCCCCTCGAACGACGCCCGCGCGAAGGCCGGGCGCATCTCCTTCCGGCCTCATGCTAAGGGCGAACGCTCGCCCGTTGTTGCGCAACATTGGCGAGCCCCCTTGCGACCCATTCGTCAGCTTAAGTTGCGGTGGAATAGTTCCTGATTTGGCAGGTTGAAGCCTCAACCAGGGACTATTCCACCGCAACTTTGTTTTGGCCTGCCGTCCGGAAACCGCATCCCAGTTTGAGCGTCGATTCCGGGATGCGCTTTCCGCTTGAGGCCTCAACCGGAAAGCGCATCCCGTTCTGACGCCCCAGAGTGGGACGCAGCTTCCGCGAGAGGCCTCCGCGGGAAACTGCGTCCCGGAATTCGCCCGAGTAGTGGGATGCAGTTTCCGCAGCAGACCTGTCTGGGAAACGGCGAACCGGACCCCCTCGCGCCTCGTTGCTCCGCATCCTGTCTATTTGCGAAAAGCAACCTGCCCCCCTTGCAACAATCTGTCGATTGAACATCGTTGTGTGTTCGCGCTATCATGCATGGTTAAAATTGGTTAGCCATGGCAAACGGTTAGCCATGGTAAACAAAATGCAGCGCCCTGTGGGCGCCGGGGGAGGAACGCGGACGTGAGACTCGATACACTCGAGATTGGAAAGGACGCCGTTGTCGCATCGGTGGCATCGGACGACCAGGCACTCCGACAACATATTTTGGACATGGGCCTAACGCCGGGTACCGAAGTCACCATGATGAAGTACGCCCCCATGGGCGACCCGCTCGAGATTCGCCTACGCGGCTACGAGTTGACGCTGCGCAAGGACGATGCTGCTCGCATCGAGCTCGTAGATGTCCACGACACAGATACGGGCCCGCGCGCTAACGCCGCAATCGGCACGACGGAGCACCCGGCACTCGGCGAGGGGACGTATTCGCCCCGTGCGGCAAAGACGGCCGTGCCCGAGGGCGCGCCCCTGCATTTTGCCCTCGCCGGCAACCAAAACTGCGGCAAGACCACCCTGTTCAACCAGCTTACGGGCTCCAACCAGCACGTCGGCAACTTTCCCGGCGTGACGGTCGACCGCAAGGACGGCACCATCCGTAACCACCCCGAGGCGAGCGTTACCGACCTGCCCGGTATTTACTCCCTGTCGCCGTACACAGGCGAAGAGGTCGTGAGCCGTCAGTTCATCCTCGACGAGCGCCCGGACGCCATCATCGATATCATCGACGCCACCAACATCGAGCGCAATCTGTACCTGACGCTGCAGCTTATGGAGCTCGACCGCCCCATGGTCATCGCGCTCAACATGATGGACGAGGTGACGACCAACGGCGGCGCCATTGACGTCAACCTGCTCGAGAGTCTGTTGGGCGTGCCGGTCGTCCCCATTAGCGCTGCCCGCAACGAGGGTATCGGCGAGCTGGTGGACCATGCCTTGCATGTGGCGCGTTTCCGCGAGCGTCCCGGCCGCCTGGACTTCTGCGCACCTGATGGCCCAGACGGCGGTGCACTGCATCGCTGCATCCACGGCATCGCCAACCTTATCGAGGACCATGCCGCGACGGCGCACATTCCCGTGCGTTTTGCGGCGACCAAGCTGGTTGAGGGCGACGAGCTGGTGACCGAGGCGCTTCACCTGGATCGCAACGAGCTCGACGCCATCGAGCACATCATTACCCAGATGGAGGGCGAGGCCGGCACCGACCGCCTGTCCGCGCTGGCCGATATGCGCTTTAGCTTTATCGGCGACGTGTGTGGGCGTTGCGTCGTCAAGCCGCACGAGAGCCGCGAGCACGTGCGCTCCGTCAAGATTGACCGCATCCTGACAGGTCGTTACACAGCCATTCCGGCGTTCCTGGTGATCATGGGCCTCGTCTTTTGGCTGACGTTTGGCGTGATCGGCGCGGCGTTGCAGGGACTCATGGAGGACGGCATCGCTGCCGTCATCGCCTCGGCCGATGCGGGCCTCAAGGCGTTCGGCACCAACGACGTGGTGCGCTCGCTGGCTGTCGACGGCGTGCTTACGGGTGTGGGCAGCGTGCTGACCTTCCTGCCGATTATCGTCGTGCTCTTTTTGTTCCTCTCCATTCTGGAGGACTCGGGCTACATGGCGCGCGTCGCCTTTGTCATGGATAAGGTGTTGCGTCGCTTTGGCCTGTCGGGCCGCAGCTTTGTGCCCATGCTCGTCGGTTTTGGCTGCACCGTGCCGGCTATCATGTCGACCCGTACGCTCCCATCCGAGCACGACCGCAAGATGACGGTCATGCTCACGCCGTTTATGAGCTGCTCGGCCAAGTTGCCGGTCTACGGACTGCTGTGCGGAGCATTCTTCCCGCAGGCGACAGTTCCCGCCATGGTCTCGCTATATCTGATCGGTATCGTGGTCGGCTGCATTGCCGCCCTGGTGCTCAATCGCACAGCATTTAAGGGCGACCCGGTGCCGTTTATCATGGAGCTCCCCAATTACCGCCTGCCGAGCGTCAAGACGACGGTGATGCTGGCATGGGATAAGGCCAAAGACTTTATTACCAAGGCCTTTACCATTATCTTTGCCGCTACCGTGGTCATCTGGTTCCTTCAGACGTTCGACATTCGCTTTAATGTGGTCGCCGATCAGTCGCAAAGCCTGCTTGCGGGCCTCGGCAGCATCATCGCGCCGGCGCTGGCGCCGCTTGGGTTTGGCGACTGGCGTGCGTCCACGGCGCTCGTCACCGGACTTATCGCCAAGGAGAGCGTCATATCGACGCTCACGGTGCTTTTGGGCGCGACCTCGCCCGCGGCACTGTCGACCATGTTTTCGCCGTTTACTGCCTATGTGTTTCTGGTCTTTACGCTGCTGTATCCGCCCTGCGTGGCTGCCATCGGCGCCGTCAAGAGCGAGCTGGGCGCGCGCTACGCCGTTGCCGTGTTCGCATTTCAGGTGGCAGTCGCCTGGATCGTGGCGTTTGTCGTGCATTCGGCGGGCATATTGCTGGGGTTGGCTTAGTTATGTATTGACGGCGCAACCTCTGTGTATCGAATTGTTTTCGGCCCTGCATCTGTTGCTGACGGATGCGGGGCCGTTGCTATATAATCGCCTCCACTCAAAATGATTGGAGACGTTATATATGAGTCAGGCAAGGCAAGACGGCATCACGCTCAGGCAGTGGCTCCCGCTCGTCGGGCTCACCTGCTGTGCGTTCGTGTTCAACACGTCGGAGTTTATGCCCATCGGCCTTTTGACTGATATCGCCGCGTCGTTCTCGCTCACCGAGGCCCAGGCGGGCATCATGATCTCGGTCTATGCCTGGGGCGTCATGCTGCTGTCGTTGCCGCTCATGGTGTTCGCTTCGCGTTTCGAGTTCAAGCGGATGCTGCTGGGCGTGCTCGCCGTGTTCTCGCTCGGCCAGTTTCTGTCCGCTGTGGCGCCGACTTATCCCATCCTGGTCTGCGCGCGCCTGGTGGTCGCTTGCGCACATGCCGTGTTCTGGTCGGTCGCCTCGATTATGGCGTCGCGCCTGGTTGACACACGTCACGGGGCGCTCGCCATCAGCATGATCGCCACGGGCTCTTCCATCGCACAGATCTTCGGCCTGCCGCTCGGCCGCGCCATTGGCCTGGCTGTGGGCTGGCGTATGACGTTTGCCGTGGTCGGAGCGCTGTCTGCTGTCGCGGTCGTCTACCAGGCGACCGTGTTTCCAACCATGCCGGCGGGCGAGCGCTTTACCGTCAAGCAACTGCCCGAGCTGCTCAAGAACCCGTTACTGATCGCGCTCTATGCGGTCACGGTGTTCATGGCAACTGGCTATTACACGGGCTATAGCTATATCGAGCCTTTCCTGGCTCAGGTCGCGCATGTCGACGCAAGCGCCATCACTATGACGCTGACGGCGTTCGGCTGCTCTGGTCTGCTCGGAAGCTGGCTATTCGGCCGACTGTTCGATGGGCACCGCTTCCCGTTCCTCGCGATTACGCTCTCCGGCGTGCCGGTGGCTCTGCTGCTCATGGGTCCGGCCGCATCGTCGCTCGTGGCAGTGCTTGCCGTCTGCGCGCTGTGGGGCTGCTGCGCCACGGCCTTTAACGTGGCGTTCCAAGCCGAGCTCATCAAGCACACGCCGGCAGATTCGTCGGCCGTCGCCATGTCGATCTTCTCGGGCCTGTTCAATCTGGGCATTGGCACGGGTACCGCGATCGGCGGAGCCGTGGTTTCGGGCCCCGGTATCGCCTGGATCGGCTACGCGGGCGGTGCGATTGCTGCCGTGGGCGTCATCTTCGCTATCACGGTGATGTTCCCAGCCATCCGCCGCGCCAAGCCCGTCGCCTAGCCACATCCTCCTCATCAGTTGCGGTGGAATAGTTCCTGTTTAAGGCCTCTGAAGGCCCAAGCAGGAACTATTCCACCGCAACTTATTTTGGGGGAGGGGATGCGCGGCGGGCATACAATGGATGCCGCTGTGTTGCGCTTACCGGGAGGTTGC
>CABUTP010000117.1 GCA_902494545.1 uncultured Collinsella sp.
AAAATCAAACGGCCGGCCCCGGGCATGGCGACGAGTTTAACGAGCCGCCAAGATGGCGTCGATGAGCGTCAGTACGCCCCCGTCGTTGTTGCTCGGAATGCGCCACTTGGCATGCGCGTTCATATGCTCCTCGGCGTTGTCCACGATAAAGCTGTGTCCGACGCGCTCCAGCATGGGGATGTCGTTGTAGGTGTCGCCCACGGCGGCGGCATCGGCGATATCGATGCCCAGGTGCTCGCAAAGATGCGCGACGCCGGCGCCCTTGTCGACACCCAGGTTCATAAAGTCAATCCACTCGCGCCCGGCGTTGGTGACGTAGAGCTTGTCCGAGAACTCGGGGCTATAGGTCTCGCGGAAAGCGGGCTCGGCGTCGTAGCCGGGGAAGAAGACCGAAATCTTGTTGGACTCGAAATCAATGCCCTCAAAGCTGTCGACGTAGTTGATTGTGTTGTAGTAGACGCTGATCTCGTCGTGGTACTGATGGTCGCGGGCAAGCACGTAGAACGCGTCGAAGCAGCACAGGACGGGGACAGCGCGAGGATCCTCCGAGGCACGGCTCAAGACCTGCTGGTACAGCTCCACGTCGATATTGCTCTTATAGATATAGCTGCCTCGATAGATCACGCACGCTCCGTTGTCGGGACAAAAAGCGATGCGGTTCTTGATGCCCTCGAACATCTCCTCGAGCTTGGGGGCCGGACGTCCGCTAGCGGGGCAGAACACGATGCCAGCCTCGGCGAGCTTGTCCAGGCGCTCATCAAGACCCTGAGGTAGCACGCGCTCGTCGGTGAGAAGCGTCTTGTCCATATCAACGGCGAGAATCTTAATGTTTCCAATATTGGCGTCCGATTCGTAAGTTTGCATAAAAGCGAGCCTTTCGTTTCGAAATTGTTTCAGATGTTATAACCATCAACTCGTAGTCAGGCGTATTTTCGCAGGAACGCAGCGTATTTGCACTGCATTTCACAAACTAATGAAAAAACTTTTCAGAAATTTGAATTTGTCGCTTGTGCAGCGGGCACTTTAGCGTAATATAGCGACCATCGAAAACGGAGACGGAAAAACAACCGCTTACCGAGTAAAAGGTACCGTTTACGATATTTGAATTGCGCCCGGCGATACGTGAAAGGAGAGGCAGATGCAGTTCGTAAAGATCATCACTACTGCAGACAATGCCATCCGACGCCAGCGCGCAATTTCCCGACGACGATAACAATCGTCTCTGTCCGCATGGGGCGAATTGCCTCAACAGAGTCATTTTGAGGTCGTTGGGTTTTAGCACGACATTGCTGCATGTTTCTAGGGCATGTATGTGCTGATTTTTGCTATTTAACCTGATATTGCACGGTATATGACCTTGAAATGACTTGCAACTGACCGATGTTCTAACTAGCTACCAAGGGCGAAAGGAAACAGCCATGAGCAAGGAAAAAGTCGTTCTCGCATATTCTGGTGGTCTTGATACATCCGTATGTGTCAAGTGGCTCCAGGACGAGAAGAATCTCGATGTCGTTTGTGTCTGCGGCAACGTGGGCCAGGAGGAGACCGGCCTGGACGCCAAGAAGCAGAAGGCGCTTGACCTTGGCGTTCTCGATTGCCAGGTACTCGACCTGCGCGACGAGTTCTCCGATGAGTTCCTGACTAAGGCCATCGCTGCAAACTCCATGTACGAGAACAAGTACCCGCTGCTTTCCGCCCTGTCTCGCCCGCTGCTCGCCAAGAAGCTTGTCGAGGTCGCTCACGAGTTTGGCGCGACCTACGTCGCCCACGGCTGCACCGGCAAGGGTAACGACCAGGTCCGCTTCGAGGCTGCCGTCAAGGCCCTCGACCCTGAGCTCAAGGTTATCGCCCCGGTTCGCGAGTGGGATCTGAAGTGCCGTCCCGACGAGGTCGCCTATGCCCACGCTCACAACGTGCCGGTTCCCGAGGGTGCCAACGACAACCCCTATTCCATCGACGACAACCTGTGGGGTCGTGCCATTGAGTGCGGCCACCTGGAGGATCCCTGGAACGAACCGCTCGACGACGCTTGGGTTATGACCAAGAATCCCGAGGACACGCCCGACACCCCGACGTATACCGAGATTGAGTTTGAGGCCGGCAAGCCCGTCGCCGTCGACGGCAAGAAGATGAAGCTCTCCGAGATCGTCATCGCCCTCAACAAGATTTCGGGCGACAACGGCTTTGGCCGTCTCGACCTGGTTGAGGACCGTCTGGTGGGCCTCAAGAGCCGCGAGTGCTATGAGGTTCCCGGCGCCCTGACGCTCATCACCGCCCACAAGGCGCTCGAGGACATCTGCGTCGAGGGCGACCTGCTCAAGACCAAGATCAAGCTCGAGCAGGATTGGGCCACCGCCGTGTACAACGGCCAGTGGTACAGCCCGCTCAAGAACGCGCTCGACGCCTTTATGGCCGATACCCAGAAGTTCGTGACCGGCACCGTCCGCCTGAAGTTCTTTAAGGGCAACTGCCATGTCGTCGGCCGCAAGAGCCCCTTCAGCCTCTACGACTACGGTCTGGCTACCTACGACCGCGACACCACGTTTGACGAGAAGGCCAGCGCCGGCTTTATCGAGATCGATACGCTGTCGCTCAAGACGTGGGCAAAGGTCCAGGGTCCCAGCTCTGCCGCCGCCCAGGCTTAAGTCTTCCTTTCCTTGGTATCCGCGCGGCCCATCCGCGTGATACAAAACGGGCGCACGGGGTCCCTACCTTTCGTTATGCTTGCTGACACTTCTTAACATCGGTGGCCCCTACGTTCCGCCCGCATATATGACGCCGCGCTTGCGGCTGAGTCCGAGCCCCGCCGGGGTTGTCCGGCGGGGCTCTTTCTATCAATTTGTCGGCCTTGCGCCTATATATATGAGGAGTATCCAATATGTTCAATGTCATCGCGCATGCTTTACTTGCCCTCGCGCCCGAGCTCGATGCTGCAAAGGTCGAGGACGTCCCTATGAGCCTGAAGGCTTGGATTGACGGTTCGCAGGGCAACATCCGGAGGGAGACGTTGGGTGCCAAGTGCATGGTGCGTCACTTCTTTGCAAATTAGCTACATGGCCCCGCATGCAGTGGGGAATGTGCAAAACTAGCGGTTGGTAAATCGCTTTAGCGACAGGGCGCATTGCTTTGGGCGCTTCGTTTGGTATTTGATGAAAGGGGACGATCCCATGGCTCTTTGGGGCGGTCGTTTTGAGGCGGGCGTGGCCGAGGTCACGCAGGAGTTTGGCGCGTCGCTGCCGGTCGACAAACATCTCTATAAGCAGGATATCGCCGGCTCTAAGGCGCATGCCAAAATGCTGGCGGCCCAGGGCATCATCAGTGCCGAGGACGAGCAGGCGATTGCCAAGGGCCTGACCGGAATCGAACAGGATATCGATGCCGGCAACTTTACCTTCGATATCAACGACGAGGACATCCATATGTCCATCGAGAGCGAGCTGACGCGTCGCATCGGCGAGGCCGGTAAGCGCTTGCATACCGGACGTTCGCGCAACGACCAGGTGGCGACCGACACGCGCCTGGGCGTCAAGGCACTGGCCAAGGAGCTCATGGAGGCCAATCTTGAGCTGCGCCATGTGCTGATGGATGCGGCTAAGAAGTACGACAAGGTGATTCTGCCGGGTTACACGCATATGCAGCACGCTCAGCCCGTGCTGCTCTCGCATCATCTGCTGGCGTATTCCTGGATGTTCGCGCGCGACTTTACGCGCCTGAAGGCCGCCTTTGATGCCGCCGACAACTGTCCGCTGGGTGCTGCCGCGCTTGCCGGTACGAGCTATCCGCTCGATCGCCAGATGACGGCTGCCGAACTTGGCTTTGCGGGCGTAATTCCCAACTCGCTCGATGCGGTTTCCGACCGTGATTTCCTGCTCGATCTGCATTACGCCGGCTCCGTCATGGCGATGCACCTGTCGCGTCTTTCCGAGGAGATCGTGCTGTGGTCGAGCTCCGAATTTGGCTTTATCACGCTTTCCGACTCCTACTCCACCGGCTCGTCTATCATGCCGCAGAAGAAGAACCCCGACTTTGCCGAGCTTATCCGCGGCAAGAGCGGCCGAGTCTATGGCAACCTGGTGCAGCTGCTCGTGACC
Source organism: uncultured Collinsella sp. (assembly GCA_902494545.1). Lineage (GTDB taxonomy): Bacteria > Actinomycetota > Coriobacteriia > Coriobacteriales > Coriobacteriaceae > Collinsella. The sequence goes on from CABUTP010000117.1 coordinate 4,092, forward strand.
ATGAAGGGCCTGCCGCTTGCTTATAACAAGGACTTGCAGGAGGACAAGGAGGGCGTGCTCGATACCGCCCATACGCTCATGCAGTGCCTGTCCGTTATGGCCGGAATGATTTCAACTTGGACCGTCAACGAGGATGCCATGGCGCGCGAGTGCGGCGTGGGGCACCTTGCCGCCACCGATGTTGCCGATTACCTGGCCAAGCGTGGTCTGCCGTTCCGTGAGGCACATGCTGTGGTGGGCCATCTGGTCCTGATGTGTGAGAAGCGCGGCTGCAATCTTGAGGACCTGCCGTTTGAGGTGTTCCAGGAGGCAAGCCCGCTCTTTGAGCGCGACATTACCGAGGCGCTCGACATCCCGTCGATTGTCGCCGCGCGCACGACCGAGGGCGGCACCGCTCCTGCCGCCGTTGCCGTGCAGCTGCAGCGTGCCGAGTCACAGTTCGTGGCCGACGAGGGCGTGTTTGGATCGCTGACCAAGGTCGTCGAGATGGGCCACGGGGCAAAGTAGAGGTTTGGCTGAAGCGGTTTTGGCCATTTATTGATAAATCGTTTTCGCTTTACGGGCGTCTGCTGTTGCGGGCGCCCGTATTTTGTTGCTATGGGGGAGGGGCTTGTCGAGAACTTCTGTAGGACCTTTGGGCAGGTTGTGAAGGGGGTGCGTTCACGGGCGACAACCGACCGTCCGCTCGGTTCGATGCGGTTGATGGGCGGTCGGATGGTACTCTAATCGGGCTTCGAAACAGAAGTGACACATATGGAGCGTTTTAATAAATTGCAGCGTTTCAATAAACAGCTTTTTGTTTAACTGCAGCTAAAACTCTGTTACGATGCAGTCCAGGCGGGTGCCGGAATGGGACTTGGGCACGCGCGAACCTACTTGAAAGGCTACCTTATGGCTATCGAGAAGACCTTCATCATGATTAAGCCCGACGCCGTGCGCGACCGCAAGATCGGCGAGATCGTTGCTCGCATTGAGCGCAGCGGCCTTGTCATCGAGCGCATGGAGATGACCACGCTCGAGCGCGCTACCGTCGAGGAGCACTACGCCCATCTGGCCGACAAGCCCTTCTTTGGCGGTCTCTGCGACTTTATGACGAGCGGTCCGGTCGTCAAGATGGTCGTTTCCGGTCTCTCCGCTGTCTCCAAGATGCGCACCCTT
>CABUTP010000118.1 GCA_902494545.1 uncultured Collinsella sp.
GCGTCTACGTCATGTTCGAACGCGAGGGTACGGCATACTTCTGCGGCCTCGACAATGCCACCGACAATATCAGAACATTCCGCTGCGACCGTATCATTCGCGCTTGGAGGCCTTCGAAAGCCTACGCCATTCCTGCGGATTTCAACCTCAACGATTACTTATTCTTTGAGTTCGATTTTGCCGACCGCCCACCCGTTGCGGCTACGTTCTCGTTCGCGCGTGAAGCGCAGGCCGATATGATCAGCGGTCTCACACGCGGACGAGGCGAACTCATGCGCACCGAAGCAGGTTGGACCTGGACCGTTGACGTGCGCGACTTTGAAGCCGCAGCCTCGTTTTGCATGGCCCATGCCATGGATGGTATGAGGCCCGTCGCCCCCGATTCTCTCAGGCAGGCGTGGAATCACCTCATCGAAAGGACGGTGCACGAGCATGCCCGTGCGTAAACTCACCAGCGAGCAAAGACTCTCGCGCTCCATCGACATCATGGAGGCCCTCTACGCCGCCGGCGAGAATGGCATGACACGAGACGAGCTTTGCAGCCGCTTTGATATCACGGGGGCATCGCTCGACGAGATTCTCGAGATCGTCTCGACGCTTGCGGACCGAGAATCGGGCGCACGTATTATCTGCGAACGCCGCGGCGAGTGCGTGGTCCTCACCGGTGATGCGGGGCGCGTGCTTCCGCTGCGCCTGAGTGCCGCCGAGGGCGCCGTGCTCAACCATGAACTTGAATCATTGGGGATCGAACCCCAAGCGGCGGCTCGAATACGGCGCGCCCTTCTTCCCAAAGAGCTCGGTTACAACCAGCGCGTCTTTGACACCGTCACCCACGGATCGCACTGGCAGCAGCTGAGCTGCGCCATTCGGGACGGCGTTCGCTGCCGCATCTCGTATCGCTCGATGGATGACACACAAGCGCGCGAGCGTTTGGTCGACCCCTTGCGCATCACAACAAACGGCGACCAAACGTATCTGATTGCCTGGGATGTCGCGGTCGACGAACAGCGTACCTATCGTATGGATAAAATCGAGGGCCTGGTCTTGACCGACGACTCCGTCGTGCGCCACGCACCGGAGCCCGCAACCCTCCACGACTCCCTCGCCCAGGCGGAGCGGAGCGCGAAGCTTCTCATGCCGCGCGCCTTGGCAGAGCGCCTAGACTGGCCCGGCATTATGTCGATTGAACCCAATGGGGCGGACAGCTCAACAGTGAATGTGCGCTACGGCTCCGAGCGCTGGCTGTTAAGCCAGGTAATCGCAGCGGGCGGGGCCATCCGCATCTTGGATGACCCCGCCCTGTCAGAGCGTCTGTGCGATATGGCAAAATCCCTCGTCTGTCCGCTTTAGCGGCGCCGCTCGTGGCGCGCGCGCCACAACTGTAGATAGTGCCCGATTTGTGCCGACTCGATGCGCTGATAGGAACTCGTGGGCAGCGACGTTAAGAATTTCTTGCCGTAGCCCTTCGTCACCAGGCGCGGGTCGGCCAAGATGAGTACGCCACAATCGGTCGATGAGCGAATGAGGCGACCGGCGGCCTGCTTGACCTCGAGCACGGCCTCGGGCAGCGAATAGCGCGCCCAAGCGCGGTCTTCACGCAGATTGCGCTCGCATGAGAGCGGGTCTGTAGGGCTCGAAAACGGCAGCTTGGGGATGATGACGCAGCGCAGCGTCTCGCCGCTGGCGTCAAACCCCTCCCAAAAGGCCTTCAGCGCAAAGAGCGACGAGGTCGGTTCGTTGATAAAGCGATCGCGCAGACGGCGAGGAGACGAGTTGCGCTGCTGGCAGTTGAGTTCCAGACCCGCACGAGCCATCTTGGGCTCGACGCGAGCGTACAGTTCCTCCATGTCACGCCTGTTGGTGAACAGCGTGAGAACCGAGCCGCCCATGGCAAGATGAGCGTCGACCAGCACACGCTCGAGCGCCGAAAGATAGCTCTCACGATCGCGCGGATCGGGAATATCCCCAGCCACGACCACGGCCATATTCGAATCGAAGTCGTAGCTCGAATCCAAGTGCAGCGACGATGATGTCGAGGCACCGATGCGATCGAGGCCGACGGCGTGGTTAAAGTGCTCAAAGCTCTTGGAAACCGTCATGGTCGCCGATGCAAAGATAGCCGTGTGGACCTCGGGCAGCCACTCGGTTGCCAAGGCCTCACCAATATCGATGCGCTCCGCGGTCATCGACTCGCCGCCGGCGCGCAATCTGCGATTGACTTGCAGCGAGTACACGTAGTGTTCGTCTGTACCGTCAATGATGAGCTTGAGGTTCTCGACCAGCTCGTGTAGGCGGCGCGAGATATCACCCAGGTCGACAACAACCTCGGGCTTGTCGGCGGCGACGGCTTGTACCAGCGCGTCGACGCTCTTGTCAGCTTGTTCCAATGCGTCGATGGCAGTGTAGGCCGACTGTAAGAAATCATGCCAGTCGTCAGATTCGCGCAGCTCGGGGCCAATCCATAGGTTCGCATTGTCATAGCCCCCGCGCGCACGGCGGCCAAGCTCGCGAACGCCGTCAAACACATCGGCGATTGCCATGCTCGCGCGCGCAACCGTCGACGTCGCCTTGGCGGTTAGACCCAGGTAGAGCGTAGAGCCCTCCGAAGCTGCCAAATCGCGGGAAACCTGGCTCAGTGCACCGGTGCTCGAGCCACCCAGGCGCTCAAACAGAACGCGCGATTCATCCGCCGACACCACGCGCGCCCATTGACGGCGCGCCTCGCGCTCGATGGAGTGGGCCTCATCGATCACCCAGTGACGAATTGGAGGCAAGATTCTGCCCTCGGCCGCAACGTTGCGGAACAGCAGGGAATGGTTGGTGACCACCACATCGGCATGCGCCGCGCGACGGCGGGCGCCGTGGACCAGGCATTTATCGGGGAAAAACGGGCAGAGGCGACGGGCGCACTCGCGCGACGCCGTCGTAAAGTCGGGACGGTTGACGCTGCGCCAGCGAATGCCGAGCGAGTCGAGGTCGCCATCGGCCGACTGGCACACGTACGCCATGATGACCGCGACTGCCGTAAGCGTGTCGGCAGGATCGCGCTTAGTCGTAATTTCAACTTGGCCGCGGCTCATGCGCTCAAGCTTGCGCAAGCATGGATAGTGGTCATAGCCCTTGAGGGCGCAAAACGATAGGCCTCCGTCCAGCTGCTCGGCAAGTTTGGGCAGCTCGTGATACATGAGCTGGTCGGCAAGATTATTCGATTTAGTCGCGATACCAACCGTGATGTTGTTGCGGCGCGCGGCCTCGGCAAAAGGCACCAGGTAAGCCATCGATTTACCGACGCCCGTCCCCGCCTCGATCACGCGATGCGTTCCCGTAACGAGTGCGTCACGGACCTCGAGCGCCATCGCGATCTGCTCATCGCGCGGCTCGTACGTGGGATACATGCGATTAACCAAGCCGCCCGGGGCATAGTCCGCCTCGATTTCCTCGCGGCTCGGCATCTTAAGGACCGGTAGCTCGTCCGCATCAACGCGATCATCGGCCCGGTCGGCCTTGAGTACGTCGGCGCGGGCGGCGCTGAGAGAGAAGATGGAACCGGGGTTCTGTCCCGCCAAGAACGAGAAGATGGGACGATAGGACCAGGGTACGTCGGGGTGCATGTCGGCCAGGCGCGCCATTAAGCCCTGGGGCAAGTCGGTGAGCGCCACGAGCAACACGCGCCACACACCACACAGGGCGTCGACATCGGCGTTGGCGCGGTGCGACACCGAGTCGCAGCCAAACAGGTCGGCCATGAAAGAGAGCTTATGCGAGGCCAGGCGCGGAAGTGCGATGCGCGACAGTGCCAGCGAATCGATCCAGATGTCGCTGACGTTCACACCGCCCTTGACCGACTCGATAAACGAGCGGTCGAAGGTGGCGTTATGCGCAATCACCGGGCAGCCGCCGACAAAATCGGCGAGAGCGGCCACGGCATCGACGGCCGATGGGGCATCCACCACATCGGCGTTTGTAATGCTCGTGAGTTCGGTAATCTCGGCGGGAATCAGCTGCTTGGGATGCACGAAGGTATCGAACCGATCGACAACCTCGCGGCCAGAAAGGCGGGCCGCCGAGATCTCGATAAGCTCGTTGTCCTGCACCGAAAGACCCGTGGTCTCGGTATCGAGGACGATAACATCTTCTTCGATGAGGCCAAACGCTTGGGTTTTGGCGCGCTCGGCAAGCGTGGCATAGGAATCGATGACAAACTGCGGCGTTCCCGACGAAACAGCGTCCTCGATTAGCATGCAACGCCCGCTCGACGAAGTCCCATACGAATCAGACTGTCACAGACCTGCGGGAACGTCATGTCATCGGTGTGGCGAATCTCATCCGGATACAGCGACGTATCGGTCATGCCGGGAATCGTGTTGGTCTCGAGGATGACGGGGCCATCCTCGCTCACGATAAAGTCGCTGCGCGAGATACCCAGGCAGCCGAGCGCCTTATGTGCAGCACAGGCGAGCTCCTGCGCGCGAGCGTAGTTCTCGGGCGAAATCTGTGCCGGAATGCGATGGATATCCGTGGGGTCCACATACTTCACGTCCAGATCGTAGAACTCGCAGTCCTCGGGCTTTCGGATCTCAACGATCGGCAGGGCGCGCACGTCATCCTCGCCGTATACGCCGACGGTGATCTCGGTACCCTCGATACACTTCTCGACCAGCACTTTGTCTCCGTACTCAAACGCCTTGGCAATTGCCGCGGGCAGCTCGGAGGGCTCATGGACCAGGGAAATGCCATAGCTGGAACCGTTTACGGCCGGTTTCACAAAGCAGCGCTCGCCACAAACCTCGACGATATGATCGATATCGACTTCATCGCCCACTTCGAGCGCAAGGCCGGGGGCAATGGGAATGCCCGCCTTGGCGTACAGGAGCTTCGAGACCTCCTTGTCGGCACCGCAGGCGCTGGCAAGCACACCCGAGGCCGTGTAGGGGATACCCAGGGTCTCCATGGCACCCTGCATGGCGCCGTCCTCACCGCCGGCGCCATGCATGGCGATAAATGCCACGTCAAAGCCGCCGGTCGCCATGGTTACCATAAAGTCATCGGCAGCCGTGTCGAGCAGCTCCACCGAAGTGTAGCCGGCCTCCTTCAGGGCCACCACGACGTTCTTTCCCGAACTGAGCGAAATCTCGCGCTCGGCGGAATGACCGCCCGCCAAGACCGCTACGTGCATGTTCTCTAGGCTTTTACCCGGCATGGGCAGACTCCTCCTCTATAATTTCTGCAGCTGATACCATATTGTAGC
>CABUTP010000119.1 GCA_902494545.1 uncultured Collinsella sp.
ACAGACTTGGGGAACCCCGCCGAAGGAATGGAGTGCGGGCCGACAGAACGGTATCCGCGGATATGAGACTGAGCCGAAGGCGTCGATGACATGCCGGGGCGGACCGGGACGGGTTAACGGCAGGCCCCGCCGACCGATTGCAAGCGGTCGGCGGGGCCAATGTGGCTCATGACAGCGGATTGGGTCATATGAGCGAAAACCCGCCAGGGCGAGCAAGGCGCCTTGAAGCAAGGCGGCATAGACCTTCTGGTCATGCCGCCGAAGCTGAAAGGCAGATTGCCGCTCTGGCGGGTTTGCAGCGTCAACCGGTTACGCGGTTTGGTAAAACCGCGTAACTACAAAGCCTCCGCGCAGCGCTTGCAGATGTGAACGTGGCCGTTGTACTCGCCGACGGTGGTGCGGTAGTTCCAGCAACGGTCGCAGCACTCGCCCTCGGCAGCCTCGATGGCAACGGAGAGCTCTTCACCCTGGGTCAGCTCAACATCGGAGACGATGTAGAACTCGGCCAAGTCGACCGCCTTGTCACCGGTCAGCAGCGCGTACATCTCGGCGGGAACGACCGCCTTGACGCGGACCTGCTGGCTCTTAGTGAAGGTGCCGGCGGAGCGAGCATCCTCAAGGGCCTTGGTCACGGCGCTACGGAGCTCGAGCGAAGCCTCGAGCACGCCCTCAAACTCATTGGCCTCGTCGACCGTGATAGGCGACTTGTACCAATCGAGCAGCGCGGCGTACTTCTGGTGATCGACGCAGCCGGCGGGCGCATAGGCCATGGCCTCGTCGACCGTATAGGACAGGATCGGCTGCAGGTCGCGCATGAGCATCGAGAAGAGCTCGGCCAGCACGGTCTGGGCGCTGCGACGCTCGAGCGAGCCGGGCTTCTCGCAGTACAGACGGTCCTTCAGGGCGTCGAGGTACACGTTGGAGAGCTCGGTAACCACGAAGTCGTAGAGCGCACGGTAGGCGCGCGGGAACTCGTAGCTGGCGTAGGCATCGTCGACCTCGGCCTGAACCTGGGTCAGACGGGCAACCATGAGCTTGTCGAGCGGCAGCAGGTCGGCAAAGGCGACGCCGTCGGTCTCGGGCTCAAACTGACCCTCGAGCTCGGAGAGCAGGAAGCGCAGCGTGTTGCGGAAACGACGGTAGGCATCGGACGTACGGGCAAGGATCTCGTGGTCGATGGACACGTCGGAGCTGGTATCGACAGATGCAACCCACAGACGGATGATGTCGGCGCCCATCTCGTCGCAGACCTTATTGGGGTCGATGACGTTGCCGAGCGACTTGGACATCTTTCGACCCTGGCCGTCGAGGGTGAAGCCCTGCGAGACGACCGCCTTGTACGGGGCATGGCCGTTAGCACCCACCGAGGTGAGCAGCGAGCTCTGGAACCAACCGCGGTGCTGGTCGGAGCCCTCGAGATACACGTCCGCCGGATACTCCAGCTCGGGACGGTACTCGCAGACGGCCTTCCAGGAGACGCCGGAATCCCACCACACGTCGAGGATGTCCTTATCGGCCTTGAGGTGATGGCCGCCGCACTTGGGGCAGACGCAGGCCTCGCCCAGGTAGCTCTCGGGAGCGTCGGTGAACCAGGCGTCGGAGCCCTTCTCGTGGAAGAGCTTGATGACGGCGTCAAGCGTAGCGTCGTTCATAACCTTTTCGCCGCAGTCGGCGCAGGTGTAGCTCGGGATAGGCACGCCCCAGTTGCGCTGACGGCTGATGCACCAGTCGGGACGCTGCTCGACCATGGCGCCGATGCGGTTGGCCGCATGGGCCGGATACCACTTGACGTTCTCGCGAACCTCCTTGCCAGCCTGCTCACGCAAGCCGGTCTTGTCCATCGAGACAAACCACTGGTCGGTAGCTCGGAAGAGCACCGGATGCTTGCAGCGCCAGCAGTGCGGATAGCTGTGCGTGATCTTCTTCTCGAAGACCAGGGTGCCGCGCTCGCGCAGGAACTCGATGATGTGCGGGTTGGCCTCATCGGTGTCCATGCCGCTGAAGGGGCCGCCGGTGCCAAACTCCTCGCCGGTGTAGAACTTGCCGTCGTCATCGACCGGCATGCAGATGTCGGTGATGCCCTCCTTGAGGCACGCGAAGTAGTCATCGACGCCGTGACCGGGCGAGTTGTGGACGATACCGGTACCGTCATCGACACCGACGTAATCGGCCAGCAGCGCCACGCCCTCAACGCCGTCAAAGATCGGCTGCTTGTAGTGGATGTGGTGGAAGGTCTCGGCGGGAACCACGTAGGGCTTGCCGTCGACCATGACCGGGGTGTACCCCCAGCCAAACTCCTCGCAGCACTTGGGAGCCAGGTCCTCGAGCATGACCTCGGCGCGGCCATCGTGCTCAACGGCGACATAGGCGGCGCCGGGCTTAAGGGAAACGGCCTGGTCGGAGGGGATGGTCCACGGCGTGGTCGTCCAGATGATAAAGTCAACCGGGCCGTCGAAGTTCTCGAGGCCGGCGGGCTTGGAGGTCATCTCAAAGCGAACGAAAATGGACGGGCTCGTCTCATCGGAGTACTCGATCTCGGCCTCGGCGAGTGCGGTGTGGCAGTGCTTGCACCAGTGAACCGGCTTGTGGCCGCGATAGATCATGCCCTTGTCGAACATGGCCTTGAAGACCTCGATGTCGGCGGCGTCATGCTGGTGATAGAGCGTCAGGTAGGGGTTGTCCCAATCGCCGAGCACGCCCAGACGACGGAAGCCGGCCTTCTGCAGCTCGATGTTCTCGACAGCGAACTCATTGCAGAGCTCACGGATCTTGGCCGTGGGGGTCTGGTTGAACTTCTCGGTGCCGAGCTTCTCCTCGACCTTGTGCTCGATCGGCTGACCGTGGCAGTCCCAACCGGGGACATAGGGGACTTCGCAGCCCTGCATCATCCAGTAACGGTTGATCATGTCCTTGGAGATCTTGTTCATGGCGTGGCCGATGTGGATCGGACCGTTGGCGTACGGAGGGCCGTCGTGCAGCACGAACTTCTTGTGACCCTCGTTCTTCTTCAGAACCTGCTCGTAGACCTTGTTGTCTTGCCAGTCCTTGAGTCGCTTGGGCTCGGACTTGGAAAGACCGGCACGCATGGGAAAACCGGTCTTGGGCAGATTCATCGTCTGCTTGTACTCGTTTGCCACGGTACCCCTTTCATGTCGTGGGCGCGCACGCCCGTTGGGCACCAAAAAAGCGCCCGTCCCTACAAGCTGGGACGAAGCGCCACAAAACGGGCTGCACGCCCGCAAAAGCTCTTCGCTTAACCACCCAGCTTAGATGCCCTCGCCCGCGTATTCGCGCGCTCGCATCCGTTACTCGGCTGGCCTGTATCGACGACCATCTCGGCGATATCTACTAAGACGTGCCTGTGCGGCGCGTCCGTTGGGACCGCAGCTCCGGGGTGATTTTCATCGGTCGCATGCACGGGTTCTCAGCGCTCCCCGCTCTCTGTATCATGCGGACGGCCGACTACTCGTCCCCATCAACGCTCATGCGGTGTATGGTAGCACGGTCAGGGCCGTCGAAAAACCCTCAACACTGGTTTTATACGTTCGAAATTTCTCGCGGCTGTGGACCTTCTCTTGGAGCAAAATACCTGAAAGCACTTTATCGAACGAAAGAAGGTTGCTATGCGCACGATTGGAATGAGCGACTACACCGTTGGCGAGGATTGCTTTGACGAGCTGCCCGGCGCGCTGGCCGAGTACGGCGCGAAGAAGGTCGCGATCATCGGTGGCAAGCGAGCCCTGGCTGCGGCGCTGCCGGGCATCGAGGCGGCGCTTGAAGGTACCGACGTCGAAATTCTGGAGACGCGCGTCTACGGCACCAACAGTACGCGCGCAAATATCGCCAAGGTCGTAAACTCCCCTGCCTGCCAGGAAGCCGACGTGCTTATCGCATGCGGCGGCGGCAAGGCGCTCGACACCGTGAAGACCGCAGCCATCGAGCTCAAGAAGATCGTCTTTACGGTGCCGACGATTTGCTCCAACTGCTCCGCTGCGACCGCCATTGCCGTCGTGTACAACGACGATGGCTCGCTCGAGGGCTATTCGTACCCCAACCGACCGGCGCACATCTTCATCAACCCCAAGATCATCGCCGAGGCACCGGCAGAGTACTTCTGGGCCGGCGTGGGCGATGCCCTGTCCAAACAGCCCGAGGTCGAGTACGCCACGAGCGCCGGTAATTTGGAGCACACCGCCGGTCTTGGCCTGGCGCTCGCCCACACCTGCTCCGAGCCACTGTTTACCTATGGCGTCCAGGGTCTTGAGGACGTGCGCCAGAACCTGTCGAGCGAGGCCGTCAAGCAGATCGCGCTCGACATCGTGGTCAACACGGGCTACGTCTCCAACCTGACCAACCAAAACGATTACTACTACAACTCGAGCGTGGCACACGCGTTCTACAACGCCACCTGCAGCATTCCGCGTGAGGGCTCCTACCTACACGGCGAGGTCGTGAGCCTGGGCGTGCTCGTGCTGTTTGCCTATACGGGCGACACCGAGAACCTTGAGCGCTATGCTGCCTTTAACAATCAGATGGGGCTGCCCGTGACGCTGGAGCAGGTCGGGCTTTCCGGGGCCGACATCCCGGCCCTGTGCGAGTACGCGCACGCCACCAACGAGTGGAAGCAGGGAAACCCCGAGCCCTTCACGGACGAAAAATTCGCCGCCGCCATCAAGGCCGCCGACGCTTACGGCCACACCCTCTAGGTCTAGCCCAAAACCACCACAAAGGGGACAGGCACCTTTGTGGTGGTTTTTTATTGCTCCAACATTCAGTTCGCACTCGAACCCGATTCTATACGAGAAAGGGTCCGGGAACGTTTTTTGTTTATCGGTAATTCTGCGGAAGGACCACTCGGAACGGTAAACAGAAACGAACAGAGGCAGAGTACCATCGTGGTGATGGTATCCTGCCTTTTGTTTTGCGGAACCAAGGTCGCTTTATGCAAACTTGATCGCTACTTATATGGCGCATTGATGGCAATTGCTGCGTACGTGCGTACCGGGAGCCTGTACACCTCTGGCAAGGCGTAACACGCTAGACTTTGTTCCAAAGTCCTTGTGCTAAGGTTGTAGGGCCCTTAGAATTCCTGTGGAGTGTACGCACGTACGCAGGAAAACAGCAAATTACGCTATATCAGGGCGTTCTTTCATTGGTGAGTATGGTATACACGGCTTAGTTCAACAAATAAGAATTTATATATAAAGGAGAATATTG
>CABUTP010000120.1 GCA_902494545.1 uncultured Collinsella sp.
AAGCGGCGTCGCCATGGATATTTTCGCACGTCGCGCTGACACGACGGGAAGCTCAAAGGCAAACCCCATCGCCAGCAAAAACCACGTGAGCGCATAGGTTGCAATTATGGCGGCCACCAGGCCGCCCGCCACGGCATGCTGGGAAAACACGGCGCATGCGAGTGCGGCCAGAACCGGAACCTCACAGGCGGAAAGGGCCAACACGCCCTGCAGGAACCCCGCGCGGCGATTGCGCGCCAAGGCTCCGACGGCAATGCCCGCCACGCTCGGCAGCGCCAACGCCAGCACGGCGACGATGCTCGGCAGCTTCCCGGACCACACAAGCGGTCCCACGACGAGCGTCACATGGGCGCCCGACGCCAACAGCGTCGCTGATACCACAACCGCAGCCCAAAGCACGCCGCACGCCGCCGTCGCACCAACCATCGCCGCACGCCGGGCCGCGTGCCCCGATACCTCCATCGGGCACGGCATGAGCGGCTCGGCGCGAAGCGAGCGGGCGACATTTTGCGCATAGTGGTCGCAAAATGCCGAGAGCGCCGCCTCCACCGCAGCCGGCTCGGGACGATCTTCCTGATGGCAGGACAGGCAGGCCATCACCACATCGAACAGCTGAGCGTCGACAAACGCCAGCGCATCGCGCAGATCCTCGGAATTTGGATCGAGCCCCAGCTGCTGAGCCTGTTCGGCCGCGGCAAGTGCCACATCGGGCTCGCGTCGCAGCAGTTGCGTCAAGTCGCAGCCGGGCGCGTGGGCGCCGACGGGATAATCGGGCAGCGTATCCATCTTGAGACGATAAGGGCTGGCGATATCGCGCGTCTTTTTGCGCGAGCCCGAAGTACCCGACGTGCCCGGCGCTACTTCGTACGGCGCGACACCGGCGATGAGCTCATAGACCGTGCTCGCCGCGGCATACACGTCGATTGCCGGCGACATGCGCAAAACGCGCAGGTCGGCAATATCGTCGGTGAGCATCTCGGGCGGAGCGTAGGCAACCGTCGCGCGACGCAACGTGGCGTAGCGCTCTGTAAAGGACTCCCTGCCGCCGGTTCCCGCCACCGCAGAGGCAGGCTCGAGCGCCAGCGACGAGCCAAAATCGATGAGGCACAAATCGAACGTGCCTTCGGCAAGCTGTCGGTCGAGCGGCAGGCGCGCCGTGCGCACCATAATATTGGCCGGCGAGATGTCGCGATGGACGAACCCCTCCCCCACCAAGCTCATGCGGCAGAGCAGATCGAACAGGTCGCGACCCAGGCGCGCCGCCACGAGCGGCGACAGACGCCCGGCATCGTCCACGGCAAAGCGCGGGCGCAGGCGAGCGAGCGTCTCGCCCTCGACCCACTCCATGACAATCGCGGGCACGCCGTCGACCTCGCCCCACCCGTACAAGCGGGGAAAGCCCTTAAGGCCCGAAAGGGCACGATGGCATTCATATTCCTCGCGAAACGCCGCCTTGAACTTGGTGACCAGCGCCTCGTGGGCGACATCGTCATCAAATTCGTCGCACGTTGGCAAGATGAGCTGCTTGAGCGCCACGGCCTCGCCCTGCGCGTTGACGGCACGCGTCACACGGCCGATACCGCCGCGGCGCATGGTGGCGTCGTCGGCAAACAGCATCGTAAAACGGCGCAGGTAGGCGGGAAGCTCGTCCGGGCCCAGCGCAATGGCGGGCTCAAACCCTCCAACGCGCGCCAGGCGCAGGCCCACCATAGGGTCGCGGTTTAGCGCGCACGATGCGCTAGAAGCAAGGCTATTCGTCATAGGGCGATCGCCGCCACGTTGGTATTGAAGGTGTTGAGCGCGACGTCGTCATCGCCGTAATGCCCCACCCATTTGCACAGATTGGTGTAGCAGCCCCATAGGTTGGCGTACTGCCGATACCACTTTGAGTGGGGAGAAAACGTTTGCCGGCCAAACTCGGCACGGATGACAAACATATCGTTGGCCAGGGTGTCGCACGGTCCGGTATCACCCGTAGCGTTATAGGTCGAAACCACGCTGTTGGCGCGGGCGACATAGCCATCGAGCATGTTGTATTTGGTCACGAGCCAACTGTGAATACTCTCCTCCTCGGCAGCCGAGAGGCCACCCGAGCCCGCGTCCCCGCCGGTACCGCCGTCCGTCGAGCCACCACTCGAAGATCCACCGCCAGAGGCGGAGCCCGAACCGGAACCGCCGCCCGAGCTCGACGAACCGGTGCCAGAACCGGACCCGTCCGAGCCGCCGGGCTTACCCGTCTGCTGCGTATCCTGCTCTTTCTGCTGCTCCGCCTTGTTAACGACAGAAGCCACGCTGTTATTGGAAAGCTTCGTAATGACCTTGGTGTTGGTGAGCACGATGGTCTTGCCGTTTGCCAGCGTGATCTCGTTGGACGCCTGCTCGCCCTCGTCCGCGGGATCGACGCCAAACACGGTGCGCCCGACCACACTCGCCCACGCATATCCAGTTGTCGTTCCCAAGTCGCTTTTGGCCTTGCGCCCAATATGCAGCTCGCGCGCAGCATGCGCCTGCACCATGGACGGCACCGTCATGCCATAAGCCGAAACACCGGCTATGACCAGCACGAGCGAGCAAAACAGCAGCACATACGCCCGAGGCGCCAGGCCCAGCCGGCGTCGCATGCGCACCGCGGCGCCATGCTTTGTCTGAGTGCCCCCGGGCCGCATGCGTTCTCCTCCAACAAAAACACGCCGCTTAAAAGCGGCGCATTCTTTCATATTCACATTTGAGTGTATCAGCGAACCCAAAAGGCTGCGCAACGAATGGGCAAATACGAGGTGTAGACGGACCCATCCACGCGATAAGCGGATGAAAAGCAGGTTTGTTGAACAACAAATGCATGAACGTGTGCCCAATTATGAGTGCCCCGTGCGGCAGGTCGACGGGACATGCCGTGGAGCTAACGCCGCCTAGATCGCGCGGCGGGCCTCGATAGCGCGGCCAAGCGTAAGCTCGTCGGCATACTCCAAGTCGCCGCCCACGGGAAGGCCGCTCGCAAGACGCGATACCTCAACGCCCAATGGCTTAATGGTGCGAGCAAGGTAGCTCGCCGTGGTCTCGCCCTCAATGTTGGGGTTGGTGGCGATAATGACCTCGTGGATGTCCTCGTGGCCCAGGCGCGCCAGCAGCTCGCGGATATGCAGCTGCTCGGGACCAATCTTGTCCATGGGGCTGATCACGCCGCCCAGCACATGGTAGAGGCCATGGTAGCTGCCCGTGCGCTCGATTGCCTGGACGTCGCGCGGCTCGCCCACCACGCAAATGCGAGTGGTATCGCGCATCGGGTCCTGGCAGATGGAGCACTCGTCGGCCGTGGCGTAGTTAAAGCAACGGCTGCAAAAGTGGACCTCCTGCTTGACCTCCAGGATGGCCTCGGCCAGGCGGCGGGCCTCCTCGGCATCGGCCTCGAGCAGGTAATAGGCGATGCGCTGGGCCGACTTGGGACCAATGCCCGGCAGACGACCCAGCTCATCGAGCAGTTTTTGCAGACTTTGATTCGCACTCATATATATGCGTGTCTTAGAACGGCATGCCCGGGATGTTGAGGCCGCCGGTGATGGCGCCCATCTGCTTGTTGGCGAGCTCGTTGACGCCGCGGACGGCCTCGTTGACAGCAGCCATGATCATGTCCTGCAGCATATCGACGTCCTCGGGATCGAGGGCATCGGGATCAATGGTGAGGTTGACGAGCTCCATCTCGCCGTTAACGGTCACCTTGACCATACCGCCGCCGGCAGAGGCGTCGACGGTCTGGGACTTGAGGTTCTCCTGCGCGGCGGCAAGCTGCTCCTGCATCTTGCGAGCCTGCTTCATCATCTGCTGCATGTTCATACCGGCCATAATGGCTCCTTTGCGTGCGGCCGCGCGACAAACTGCAAGGGCAGCCGAGACGCGGCGGGACTTTCAAACTCAAAAATCGTACCACGGCGCGCGGCCAGCGAGCGGGGCGGTCGCGCTACCTCAGTCGATATACATGTCCTGGAGTGCAAGTCGCGCCTAAAGATTATGCAAGGTCGAATAATTCGCATCTGCATAATATTGAAAGCTAAATCTTGTAGAGCCGGAATCCGACATTTAATGCGTACCACTAAATGGCCAAATGCCGAGCCACTACTCGAGGCGGCGCTCATGACGGCGGGGTATAATCTGATTGACATAGATAGCAATTTGGAGGTGCCCCATGAATGCCCCCGACATGCTCCAGAACATCCGCTCAAAACACCCCGTTGCATATGTGGTTCTCTATCTCTTTGTCGGCTGGGCATTGCTGGTTGTCATCACCCATGCTATAGCCTTTGGAGCAGAACTGCTGGTAGCCAGCTCGGACCAGCCCGTCGTCAAATGGGAAGCGACCGATGAGTGCACCGACGGAACCCGAACCATTTACTACAACAGCCCGTCCCTCTACCAAGAGTTCAAGGTCAAGATAAAGGACTCCAAGATTGTCGATGCCGAACCGGGCTCTTTCTTGACAATCGGAGCAACCCTCAACGCCGAGCAAGTCGAGCACACGGACAGCTATGCGGCGTATCGTATCGACCTCAGCATCCTAGACCGACCGTCGCGTACCTGCCTGCTCGAATGCGAGATACGTGGCACCACACTACACATGTCCGAAATACAGATGCGCCCGGACATTGAGCCCTCTTCTTGAGCGGTATACCCGCCCGCACGGTTACTCCACCGGCTTGAAGATGGTGGCCTGGCCAAAGACGTTGCGGATGAGGGCTTTGGCCTCGTCCTCGGTCTGCGGGATGCTTGGGGCTGCGCCTTGATGGCCGAAAGGGCTGCCCGCGCCGGGGTTGGACTCCCAGGGAGCGGCGGGGGCGTCCTCCTCTTTGGGGACAGTTGCAGCGGGCTTGGGCGCGGACGCCGCACCCGGCACGTCGAACGGGGGCAGATCGTCCCCGCCCGCATCGCCGGCAAAGCCGCCGACCATGGCGTCGTCGTAGGGAACCTGCTCGGATTCCCACGGCGCAGCCTGTGCAGACGGCTGAGCCTTGGGAGCGGACGCGCGCTCGGGCGCACGGGGCGCGGGCTCGGTCGGGAGCTTGCCCGTGGCAGGAGCGCCGGCAGGGTTGTCGGAGCGCAGCCAGGGGGCCTTAGCCAGGTCGGATGACTTGGGCGCAGGCGCGGCGGCGGGCTTGGGCGCGGGGACCGGAGCAGCCGGTTTGGACGCCGCGGGCTTAGGCGCCGACGGGGTCGATGCCGC
>CABUTP010000121.1 GCA_902494545.1 uncultured Collinsella sp.
GTCGCCGTTTCCCGCGTTTCCGTGCGCAGCATGAAAACGCGCTGGGGATCATGCACGCCCAAAACCGGCGCCATTCGCATCGCACGAGAACTTGCCGCCTACCCCGTCGAGTGCCTTGACATGGTTGTCGCCCACGAGCTCGTCCACTTGCTCGAGCCAAGCCACAATCAGCGGTTTCACGCCCTGCTCGACACGTACTGCCCCAACAATAGAGCACTGTCCCAGCGGCTCAAGCAGCCACCCATAGAGACATATTAGAACCGGTTAGCGCACGCGCTCGATCTCGACACCGCAGCTTGCCAGGGGAAGACCGACGGGCGCCCAAGGCTTATCGAGCTTAACGCGCACGCCAAGCAGCAAGGGGTAACGACGCAGCAGCATCGAGGCCACACCCTCAGCTGCAGCCTCGATGAGCTTAAACGTATGCTCGCGCAGATATCCGTCGACATCGTGGCACACCGAGCCGTAGTCAATCGAGGCGTCCAGGTTATCGTGCTCCCCCGCTGCACGCAGGTCGGCATAGAGCACCAAGGACACGATGAACTTCTGGCCCAGCGCGTTCTCCTCGGGATACACGCCGTGGTTGGCAAAGACCTCGAGACCGTCGATAGTAATGCGGTCGGCATGGCGCAGATCGTCATAGCTCACGTGGGGCACCGCCGTTGCGGTGGATATTTCGCCCCTTCCACGGCGGGCGAGCTCGGCGCCTTCAGTCTTGGTTGCATTCTCGGGCAGTTTCTTGTTACTCATCGCGATCGTCTCCTTCGTTTAGAACCCCGACCGCGTAAACTAACTAGACGCGAATCGACAGGTTCTTTTTATCATCGCTCCAGTTGCAAGCATTGCGCGCGGGGCATGCAAAGCAGGCGCGCGACGCTTTGTCGGCTGCATAGAGCAGACGCTCAAGCGGTTGGCTGTTCACGCGCAGCTTTCGATGGCCCAGAATGGCCGTCTTAATGGCTGCGGCATCGGCCGGCTCAAACGCCACGTCATCGGGCATGCCGCCGAGAATCGCATCAGCGACGCGTTCGCTTGCAACATCATGGGATATACCCGATTCATACTGTTCATCTTTGCCGATATCGTGAAGAAGTGCCGTGGCGTAGATGATCTCGCGGTCAAATTCGAGCTGTTCCTCGAGATTCTTGATCCACATAATGCGAGAGACATCGAGCAGATGGTCAATACCGTGGCGGCAGAAGATGCGCCCCGATTCCAACTGTGCAATGTTGCCCAGGTGCCGCCGGAACAGGCCATTGGCACAGATGTAATCGATACGAGGCATGACGCCAAAAGGCGCCAGGCCCGAAGCCATAAAACCGCGACGCGACGTCCCCTCATCGGTCTTCGATGTAAAGTCGTTGACGACCCTCATGCTAACGGCCCAGCATCCTAAAGAATCGCTCCTCGAGCGCGGGATCGGTCTCAAAGACGCCGCGACGAGCGAGCGTCACGGTCTTGGTGCCGGGCTTTTGCACGCCGCGCATGGTCATGCACATGTGCTCGGCTTCCATCAGCACAATCGCCCCTTGGGGAGCAAGATATTCCATGAGGGCATCGGCAACCTGTGCGCACAGCTGCTCCTGCAGCTGCAGACGACGGGCATAGACCTCAACCGTGCGGGCAAGCTTAGACAGACCTGCCACGCGACCGTTAGGGATATAGCCGATCGCAGCTTTACCATAAAACGGCAGCAGATGGTGTTCGCACAGTGAGTAAAACGTAATGTCGCGCTCGATAACCAAATCGTTCGAAGCGACGGCAAAAGTTTTGGACAGGTGCTCCTCGGCACTCTGGTCCATACCGCCGGCAATCTCGCCATACATACGGGCGACGCGTGCCGGAGTCTCCAGCAGGCCCTCACGAGTTGGGTCCTCGCCTATACCTTCAAGCAGCAGCTTAATGGCAGTCTCGACTTTTTCCTGATCGACCATCTGGGCCTCACTTTTTTCGATTTCGCGTTCGCGCTATGGTACCACGCCGGCACGCAACCTCTGCCAGCTACATAGTATGGGTCGAATAGACCGGATCGTCCCGCCAAAGCTCCACAGCATCGCAAAGCGAAACGCCCTCACGTGCAGCACGAGCGCGCGTGGCGTTCATGTCGATCACGCGCTGATTGCTCGAGCCCCTAAAGCGCAACGAGATATCGTACAGATCCTGAACGAACGGGCCGTCCACCAACATGTCGAGGCAGGCCAGGATACGGTCCGTCACCTCGGTATGATGACGGCCACCCGGCATAAGCTCCTCGAGCACGTCGCCGGTAAAGCACCAAATGGTCTTGCCCGACCCAGCAGGATAGGCCGCACGCACGCGCTCGATAAAGTCAACAAGCCCCGCCTGATTCTCGGGCTCCATAGGCTCGCCACCCAGAATCGTCAGGCCATCGATAAAGGGATGATCGAGACTCTCGATAATTTTGTCCTCGACGGCGCGATCGAACGGCTCGCCCGCAGCAAAGTCCCACGCGACAGAGTTAAAGCAATTTTTGCACCCACGACGGCACCCGCTCACAAACAGAGAAGTACGAACGCCTTCCCCATCAGCAATGTCGAAATACTTAATGTTCGCGTAGTTCATAAGTAACTCTCCCGGGAGGCCGGGACATATCTTCCCGTCCTCAAACATTCTCGGCCTTCGGCCTGCGAAACTGCGGGCGGGACGATATGTCCCGGCCTCATGCAAAGGGTAACTCAATGAACGAAGCGAACATCGAGCATAGGGTTCGAGGTCCAATAAATACTCAGCTGCAGCTCAACCGCCATCGCAAGTAAATCGCAGCTGCAGCTCAAATTATTTCCGCTAAGAACTTCGAGGAGTGAGCAGACCGCATGCCGCATCTCAGCTACATCAACTTGGCTGCCCGTAGCGAGGCCCCGGACCTTTGCTCGATATGAGTTCCGCACGAACAGGAGGCGCCAGTGGCGCCTCCGTCGTGAGCCAGGACTGTCCGAAATAGCGAGTAAAGGTCCGGGGCCTCGCTACGGGGCAGCCTGGGATGGTTATTAGAGATGCAGCACGCGGTCGCGGATCTCCTCGGTTCGACCCTGGTTCCAGAACTGGGTACCGATGTAGCCGCACGTACGACGAGCGACATTCATCTTCTCCTGGTCGCGGTTGCCGCAGTTGGGGCACTCCCATACCAGCTTGCCATCGTCCTCGACAATCTTGATCTCACCGTCGTAGCCGCACACCTGGCAGTAGTCGCTCTTGGTGTTGAGCTCGGCGTACATGATGTTGTCGTAGATGTACTGCATCACGCGAATGACAGCCTTGAGGTTGTCCTGCATGTTGGGAACCTCGACGTAGGAGATGGCACCGCCCGGCGAAAGCTGCTGGAACATACCCTCGAACTTGAGTTTGTCGAATGCGTCGATCTCCTCGGACACGTGGACGTGGTAGCTGTTGGTGATGTAGCCCTTGTCCGTCACGCCCGGGATAATGCCAAAACGGCGCTGCAGGCACTTGGCAAACTTGTAGGTCGTCGACTCAAGCGGGGTGCCGTACAGCGAGAAGTCGATATCGCTTTCGGCCTTCCACTCGGCGCACTTGTCGTTCATGTGCTGCATGACGGCCATGGCAAACGGCGTGCCCTCCTTCTCGGTGTGGCTGTGACCCGTCATGTACTTAACGCACTCATACAGGCCGGCATAGCCCAGGCTGATCGTAGAGTATCCGCCCACGAGCAGCTTGTCGATCGTCTCGCCCTTCTTCAGACGCGCCAGGGCGCCGTATTGCCAAAGAATCGGCGCGGCGTCAGAAAGTGTACCCATCAGGCGCTCATGACGGCACAGCAGGGCACGGTGGCACAGCTCAAGGCGCTCATCGAAGATCTTCCAGAACTTGTCCATATCCTGGTGCGAGCTCAGTGCGACATCAGGCAGGTTGATGGTCACAACGCCCTGGTTAAAGCGACCATAGTACTTGGGCTTGTTCGGGTCGTAGTTCAGCGCGTTGGCAACGTTGTTAAAACCGTTGCCCGAACGGTCGGGCGTCAGGAAACTGCGGCAACCCATGCAGGTGTAGCAATCGCCGTTGCCGGCGGTCTCGCCCTTAGACAGCTTGAGCTCGCGCATCTTCTTCTCGGAGATGTAATCGGGCACCATGCGCTTGGCGGTGCACTTGGCAGCCAGCTGGGTCAGGTAGAAGTACGGGGAATCCTCGTGAACGTTATCGTCCTCGAGTACATAGATAAGCTTGGGGAATGCCGGGGTAATCCACACGCCGGCCTCGTTCTTAACGCCCTCGTAGCGCTGGCGAAGCGTCTCCTCCACGATCATGGCAAGGTCGTGCTTCTCCTGAGGCGTACGGGCCTCGTTAAGATACATAAAGACCGTCACGAACGGCGCCTGGCCATTGGTGGTCATAAGGGTCACGACCTGATACTGAATCGTCTGAACGCCGCGACGGATCTCGTCACGCAGGCGGTCCTCAACAACCTCGCGGACCTTTTCGGGAGATGCGGAAACGCCGAGCTCCTCGAGCTCGCGGGCGACCTCGCCGCGAATCTTTTGACGGCTCACCTCGACGAACGGGGCAAGATGGGTCAGCGAAATCGACTGGCCACCGTACTGGGAGGAAGCAACCTGAGCGATGATCTGCGTCGCGATGTTGCAGGCAGTCGAGAAGCTGTGCGGCTTCTCGATCAGCGTGCCCGAAATAACAGTACCGTTCTGGAGCATATCCTCCAGGTTCACCAGGTCGCAGTTATGCATGTGCTGGGCAAAGTAGTCCGAATCATGGAAGTGAATCAGACCCTCATTGTGAGCATCCACAATCTCCTGGGGCAGCAGCACACGCTGGGTCAGGTCCTTGGAGATCTCGCCGGCCATGTAGTCACGCTGAACGGAATTGACGGTCGGGTTCTTGTTGGAGTTCTCCTGCTTGACCTCTTCGTTGTTGCACTCAATCAGCGACAGAATCTTGTCGTCGGTCGTGTTCTTCTGGCGCTTCAGGCTCTGAACATAGCGATAGATGATGTAATGGCGAGCGACCTCGTAGCAGTCGAGACGCATAATCTCGTCCTCGACCAGATCCTGAATCTCCTCGACCGACACGGTGTGGCCCGCGTTCTCGCATGCCTCGGCGACGTTTTGCGCCGCATAAACCACCTGGCGGTCGGTTAGACGAGAGCTCTCCTCGACCTCCAAGTTA
>CABUTP010000122.1 GCA_902494545.1 uncultured Collinsella sp.
GGGAATACCATAGCGGCGACCGGCGAGCACATTAGACGTAGAGGAACAGCCGGCAACGTAGCTCGCGCGCGCGACGGCCAGGCCGCCATCGGGACCCTGGGCACGGCGCAGGCCAAACTCGGCCACGGGACGACCGTCGGCCGCCAACACCACGCGCGCCGTCTTGGTGGCGACAAGCGTCTGGAAGCCGACGATGTTGAGCAGCGCGGTCTCGAGCAGCTGGCACTCCAGCGACGGGCCGGTGACGCGCACCATGGGCTCGCGCGGAAAGACGAGCTCGCCCTCGGGCACGGCGTCAATGTTCACGTGCGCACGGAAGTTGCGCAGGTAGTCGAGGAATGCAGGCTTAAACATCGCGCCGCCGGCCGGAGCCTGGAGCGAAGCTAAATAGTCGATGTCCTCGGGCGTAAAGCGCAGGTTCTCGACAAGCTCGGGCAGCTCGGCGGTGCCGCACATGACGGCATACGCACTGCCAAAGGGATGGTCGCGGTAAAACGCCGTAAAGCAGCCCTGCTCATTGGCCTTGCCGCTCTCCCACAGGCCCTGAGCCATAGTGAGTTCGTACAGATCGGTGAGCATTGCGATGTCGGTAGGATGCGAGGTGTCGGTCAAAGCCATGGGGCGACCTTTCGGATGCGTTGTGCAGAGGTTGAGGGTTGGGCAAAGCGGGCGTGCGGGCATGACGCCCAATGCAAGTCGGTTAAACCAGGCCCATGCTGGTCATAAGCGTGTAGCCCATAAAGACGATAAACGCGATGAGGGCGAGCACGATGATGATTTTTTGAGCCGGAGCCATGCCGGGGATTTCATTCTCGCCCGTAGGCTCCTTGGAGGTGACCATGCGCTGGGCAAAGGTCATCTCGTCACGGCTCGGTTTGGGCTCGGCGGGCTTGGGGTGAGCGGCTTTTTTAGGCTGAGGTTTGGGCGCGGCGGGCGCCGGCTCGGATGCGGCCTTGGCAGCGGCCTCCTCGGCCTTCGCACGCTCGGCGCGCAGAGCGGCCAGTTCCTCACGCTCGCGACGGGCCTTTTCCTGCTCCTCGCGACGAGCCTTCTCGGCGCGGAGCTCTTCCAACTCGGCGCGCTCCTCGGCAGACAGTGGTTGGGACTCAAGCTCGGCCATGGTGCAGCCCTTTCTTTTTAAAAAAAGCCGCCGACACAATGTCAGCGGCTTATCAAATCCATGGGTGGAGACGAAGGGAGTCGAACCCTCGGCCTCTGCCATGCGACGGCAGCGCTCTCCCAACTGAGCTACGTCCCCAGGACAAGTTGATATTTTACCTACGGCTCGCCAACTGTCAACGCCCAATACCCAGTCTTTTTGGGACAGGGCTGTTTTGACTACTTTTCGAACGTCCGAGCCACCCGATGATTTTTCTGGGACGGGGATTAAAAAAATCATCGGCAAATGCACTACTTTGCGCTGGTGAGGACGCCGGTGGTGTCGAACGCCGGGGTAAAGCTCTCGTCTACCGCTCCGCCTTCTTGCCAGAACATCGTCGTAAAGCCCAAGTCGTCGGCATGATCGAGCACCTGCTCGTACTCCTCGCGCGTCACGGCGCGCGCCAACTCGCCGCCTTGCTCGCGCATGAGCGCATTGGGCGTGTACTGGTTCATGACCGAAATCGGCACGTCACCCACCGTCTGCCACACCAGGTCCAGCACACGGCACGAATCGTTCGCATGACCCGGCAGCACCAGGTGACGCACGATGATGCCGCGCTTCATGAGCCCCTCGTCGTCCACCAGCTCTCCCCCGCGGCGCTCAATCTCGCGCGCCATCTGAGCCAGGCCAGACACGGCTACACGTGGGTAATCCTTAATATGAGAAAGCGACTGTGCAAGCGCCGCATCGGCATATTTAAAGTCGGTAAGCCACACATCAACTAGATCGCCGAGCGCCGCCACGGCACTCGCCCGCTCATAGCCGCTCGTGTTGTAAACGATAGGGATGTCCAGCCCGCGCTCCCTCGCTGCGGCAATCGCGACCGGCAGCAGGTGAGCATAATGCGTCGCAGTCACCAGGTTGATGTTGTTGGCGCCCTGGTCCTGCAGCTCCAACATAATCTCGACCAAACGCTGGGGCGTAATCTCAAGACCGAAATTGCCCGTCGAAATCTCGTGGTTTTGGCAGTAGACGCATTTGAGCGAACAGCCGCTAAAGAAAATCGTGCCCGAGCCGGCCTCACCCGAGATGGGCGGCTCCTCCCACATATGGAGCGCCGCGCGGGCGACCTTAAGCGTGTCGTCGGCGCCGCATATGCCGTGCGCACCCTCATCGCGCGCCGCACCGCAACGGCGCGGACACAAATGACAGGCAGGCGAAAAAAGTTCGGTCAACGACGTCGGCATAAAAACATGCTCCAAAACAACGATTCAGCAGCTCAAACGTAAAGGCCCGGACCGAGATTACGGCTCCAAGCCCAAGGCGCCGTAATCGTCCGACACGATTTTTGTAATGTCAAGACTGGAATCAACAAAGTGCCGCTTTATGATGTAGGTATTCCGCCCCCCGCGGAGCAACTGGGTGAACCGTCGCGTTTATTTAGGGAGCCCACACAGTCGTACTTAGTACAGGTATCCTTCGTTGTTAAGGACGCTGGAACAGTCGATGAGGGCACCCACCTGTTTTAGGTGGGTTCATTTTCGTAACGTGGGGGGTGGTTTTCTTTTGCCGATTTTGCCAAAAATTGCCATCGCAGATCCCGTATGACACCCAACAGCACTCGGCAGAACCCCCGCCAACATCCCAATATCTGGTAAGCGCGTGATAATCGCACGGCGCAAACCCCCACACCCCCTCGGTCGAGTATCATGGGTCAGCTATGCCCTTTTGCGCGTAGCGCCCTTTGACCTTTTCCTTCGACGCTTGGCGGTTTTTCGATTCATGGCTTCATCCACGAGCTTCATACCGTACTTATGCGTGGCGGCCGCTGCCTTTATCACGACCTTTCTCACGGTACCCCTGGTCAAGCGCCTGGCAATCAAGCTCGACGCCGTCGACTATCCCTCCAAGCGCCGTATCAACACTAAGCCCATCCCACGCATGGGCGGCACCGCGGTCTTTTTGGGCCTCGTCGTCGCCTGTATTGTGCAGATCCTGGGCACCTGGTACCTGGGCTGGCCGCCCGTTTTGGTACCGCACCCGCGCCTTCACATCAGCTACCCCGTGCTGGCACTCTCCTTTACCGTGATCTTTGCGACCGGCGCGATCGATGATGTCTTCCAGCTCAAGCCCAAGCAAAAGCTGACCGGCCAGGTGCTCGCCGCGCTCATCGCCTGCATCGGCGGCTTAAAAATCGGCGTCATCATCAACCCGTTTGCCCCCGGCGAGATCATGCTTGGCTGGCTCGCCTACCCCATCACCGTGATCTACCTAGTGGCGTTCACCAACATCATCAACCTCATCGACGGCCTCGACGGCCTGGCCACGGGCATTTGCGGCATCGCATCGTTCACCATGTTCACGATGGCCATGCTTTCGGGCCGTATCGACGCCGCCGCGCTCTCCATCGCGCTCTTTGGCTCGTGCGTGGCTTTTCTGCATTACAACTTCAACCCCGCGAGCATCTTCTTGGGCGACTCGGGGTCGCTGCTGTTGGGCTTCGCTTTGGGCTCCATCTCGCTGCTCAACGTGAGCCGCACCGCCGCGCTCACCTCACTCATCATCCCGCTCATCGTGGCAGGCGTACCCATCATCGACACGTTCAGCGCCATCGTGCGCCGCAAGCGCGCCCACATTAGCATCGGGCAGGCCGACAAGGGCCACATCCACCACCGCCTGATCCAAGAAGGCTACAACCAAAAACAGGCTGTGCTGCTCATCTATGCCTGGTGCATTATGCTTTCGGCCGGCGCCGCCGCGATCAATCAGGTCGAGGTGCCCACGCGTGTGCTCATCTTTGTCGTGCTCGCCATTGGCTCGGCTGCCTTCGCCAAGCACCTGCACCTGTTTGAGCCCGTCCTGCGCCACCATTACAACAAGCGCACACACGAGGACGAGCTGGTAACCCCCGACGACCCCGCCTTTAAACAGGAGGAGCAGGCAGCCGAGGAACGCAAGGAGGAGCGCCAGCACAGGCGCTAGGTTTTATTGCCGAGGAAGCGACTCATTGCTGCTGGCCGCTCGCAACCGCGCCGCGACCGCCGCACAGCCCTCGCCCTACCGGTACCTCGCCTACTTACGCCCCACCCCTTTCAATAAACGCGTTATCATCTTGACCAATACGCATACGTTAGGAGCAATCATGCCAAACGAGAACAGCTACGAAGTCGCGCTGCAAAAGAGCAACGCCATTCGCGAGGGCCTGGCCAAGACGCCCGAGAAGTTCACCATGCTTACCGGCGACCGCCCGACCGGACGCCTGCACCTGGGCCACTACTTTGGCACCCTCAAGGGCCGTGTTGAACTGCAGAACATGGGCGCCAAGACCAACGTGCTCATCGCCGACTACCAGGTCATCACCGACCGCGACACCACCGAGCACATCCAGGACAACGTGTACAACATGGTCATGGACTACCTTGCCTGCGGCATCGACCCCGACAAGACCATGATCTACGCGCACTCCGCCGTGCCCGCTGCAAACCAGCTCATGCTGCCGTTCCTGTCGCTGGTGTCCGAGGCCGAGCTGGCGCGCAACCCCACGGTCAAGGCCGAGATGGAGGCCTCGGGCCACGAGCTTACCGGCCTTCTGCTCACCTACCCGGTGCACCAGGCCTGCGACATTCTGTTCTGCAAGGGCAACGTCGTGCCGGTCGGTCGCGACCAGCTGCCGCACATCGAGCTCACCCGCACCATCGCACGCCGCTTTAACAACCGCTACGGCAAGGTATTTCCCGAGGTCGACGCACTGCTGTCCGAGACCCCGCTGCTGCCCGGCCTTGACGGTCGTAAGATGAGCAAGAGCTACGGCAACGCCATCAATATTTCGATGACCGCCGAGGAGACGGCCAAGCGCATCAAGAAGAGCCAGACCGACTCTGAGCGCATGATCACGTTCGATCCCGAGAACCGCCCCGGCGTGTCCGGTTTGCTTTCGACGGCCGCCATCTGCACCGGTCGCTCCGAGGTCGAAATTGCCGAGGAGATTGGCATGGGCGGCTCCGGCCAGCTCAAGAAGTACGTGACC
>CABUTP010000123.1 GCA_902494545.1 uncultured Collinsella sp.
GAACGGCGTGACGGTGTCGGACGAGGAGGTCGAGAAGGCATGGAAGGACGCGTGCAAGAGCGCGGGCGGTGCCAAGGCCTTTAAGAAGACCCTCAAGACCTACGGCTATACCGAGGACACCTACAAGGATTCGCTCAAGGAGAGCCTGGCGCAGCAGAAACTCAAGGATGCCGTGGCGCCCACCAGCAAGCCCAAGGACAGCGAGATCGTCGATTACATCAACGAGAACCTGTCTAACTACAACGATGCTCGCCGCTCGTCGAACATCCTGATCAAGGTTGATTCCGACGCTTCCGACGAGGACAAGGCCGCCGCCAAGGCCAAGGCGCAGGAGTGCCTGGACAAGATTAACTCCGGCGAGCTGAGCTTTGAGGACGCCGTTGAGCAGTACTCCGAGGACACCGGTTCCAAGGAGAAGAAGGGCGATGTGGGCTGGGATAAGCTCACCACTTTCGTCGACAGCTACCAGACGGCGCTCGAGGGGCTCAACAAGGGCGACGTGAGCGAAGTCGTCGAGTCGACCTATGGTTACCACATCATCAAGTGCACCGACTACTTCCATGTCGATAATCAGGTCGATGACATCAACCAGGTGCCCAAGGCCATCAAGAAGTACGTCTCCAACGTGGTGAAGACACAGGCGGCCAGCACCGCGTACAGCGAGTGGCTGGAGCAGTACAAGAAGGATGCCGACATCACTGTCAACCCCATGCCCAAGGACGTCCCGTATAACGTCAGCCTGAAGGGCGTCACCAAGAGCTCGACCGACGATTCGTCGACGACTGAGTAATCATGGAGCGGTGCTCGCGCGAGTGCCGCCCACGCTATTAGAGAGGATTTGCAGATGACCAACGAAGAGCTGCAGAAAGAAATGATCGCGGCCATGAAGGCCAAGGATAAGGTTCGCCTGTCCATCATTCGCCAGGTCAAGGCCGAGGTGAAGAATATCGAGGTTAACGAGCGCCGCGATGTGACCGAGGAAGACGTCAACAGCATGATTAAGCGTCTGATCAAGCAGACGAGCGAGACGCTGGAGATGTCCATCAAGGCCGGCACCGACCAGGAGCGTACCGACAACCTGACCGAGCAGGTCAAGATTCTGGAGAGTCTGCTGCCCGCGCAGGTTTCGGGCGAGGAGCTCGAGGCCCTGATCGAGCAGGTCATCACCGAGCTGGGCGCCACGTCCAAGAAGCAGATGGGCCAGGTTATGGGTGCACTCGGCAAGGCCACCGGCGGTAACTTCGACAAGCCGGCCGCGGCAAAGATCGTCGGTGCAAAATTGGCGTAAGCGCCGGCCGACACATAGCCGATGCTGAGGGGCGTGACCATTGCGGTCGCGCCCCCTTTTTGGCTGGGTACTCATTGGGGACAGACTTAAATGAGTGCCCAATGAGCGGGTACTCATTTAAGTCTGTCCCCAATGAGTGGGTGGAAGGTTGCGGGTTCTTTACGGGAATGTAGTGTGGGCTGCGGAAACGCGGTTCTTTCCGTACAATAGTTCAACTCGTGTAAACGCAGGGAAGGGACATTCATGGCAGACATGATCGAGATCAAGCATCTCAACAAGTACTTTGGCGACCTGCATGTGCTCAAAGATATCAATCTCACCGTCAAGCGCGGCGAGAAGCTCGTAATGATCGGGCCTTCCGGTTCGGGTAAGTCGACGCTCATCCGCTGTGTCGATTATCTTGAGGAGCCCACGTCGGGCGAGGTCGTCATCGACGGTACGCCGCTCACCAAAAAGAATCACCTGGAGATGGCTCGCAAGTATAGTTCCATGGTGTTTCAGCAGTTCAACCTGTATCCCAACATGACGGTGCTCGGCAACCTGACGCTCGCGCCCATCAAGCTGCAAAAGAAGAGCAAGGAGGAGGCGACCGAGATCGCCATCGCCGCGCTCAAGCGCGTCGGGATGGCGCATAAGGCCGGCGAGTACCCGCAGAATCTCTCGGGTGGTCAGCAGCAACGCATCGCCATCGCCCGCGCCCTGTGCACCAAGCAGCCCATCATCCTGTTTGACGAGCCGACCTCGGCGCTCGACCCCGAGATGGTTCAGGAAGTTCTGGACGTTATGATTGAGCTCGCGCAGGAGGACATCACCATGATCTGTGTGACGCACGAGATGGGCTTTGCGCGTCAGGTGGCCGACCGCGTCATCTTTATGGAGGACGGCCGCATTCTGGAGGAGGGCACGCCCGAGCACTTCTTCGATAACCCCGAGAACCCGCGCTGCCGCGAGTTCCTGTCCAAGATTCTGCACTAGGCGCGGTGATGGACATGACGGATATGACGAGGGCGGCCGTGTCGCGCCGTCACTTTTTGCAGCTGGCGGGTGCCGGCATGTTTGCGCTGACGGGGACCGCGCTTACCGGTTGCGGCAACTCCACCAGCGGCGAGGGCTCCGACAAGGGCTCCAAGCTTGCGGCCATCAAGTCGCGTGGCCATCTGAATGCCGGCGTTAAGAAGGACGTTCCCGGCTATGGCTATTACGACACCGCCAAGGGCCGCTTTGAGGGCATGGAAGTCGATTTGTGCTACCAGATCGCCGCTGCCGTCTTTGGCGTGAGCTACAAGGAGGCCCGTGCCCAGGAGCTTGTCGAGTTTACCGACGTAACGCCCAAGACGCGCGGCCCGTTGATCGATAACGGCCAACTCGACGTGGTCGCGGCGACCTACACCATCACCGACGAGCGCAAGAAGAGCTGGGATTTTTCGACGCCGTACCGCACCGACTACGTGGGACTCATGGTCAAGAAGCGTTCGGGCTTTACCTCGATTGAGGATTTGGATGGCAAGGTCATTGGCGTGAGCCAGGGCGCCACCACGCAGAGCCTGATCGAGCAGATGATCAAGGACAACGGCTTTAGCTGCAAGCCCGAGTTTAGGGCTTTTAGTGGCTACCCCATCATCAAGAGTTCGCTCGACGCCGGCAATATCGACGTCTTTGCCATGGACCGCTCCACGCTGGCTGGCTACATGAACGAGACCGTTGAGCTGTTGCAGCCCGAGGTCAAGTTTGGCGAGCAAGGCTACGGCGTGGCGACCAAGAAGGGCTGCGACCTTTCGGCCGTGGTCGATCAGGTGATTTGCAATCGCCTGGCCGACGGCTGGCTCGACCAAGAGGTCAAGACCTGGGGTCTTGTATAGGCGCATCGTCCAAGGAAGGAATCAAATGCTCGAAGGATTATTTGACGCCGACCGTTGGTCGACGACATTTCAAAACATGGGGCCCTTCTGGGAGGGCTTTGGCGTGACGCTGCAGGTGGTCGTTGCCGGTCTGCTGTTGTCGCTGGTGCTGGGCACGCTGCTGGGCGTGTTCTCTACCACTCGTTCGCGCGTGCTGCGCGCCATAAGCCGCGTGTACGTGGAGTTTTACCAGAACACCCCGTTGCCCGTGCAGGTGCTCTTTATGTACATGGCCGGTCCGCAGTTTTTGCAGGCCATAACCGGTGCCGACCAGCCGGTGCGCATCGCGCCGTTCGTGCTGGGCTTCTTGGGTGTGGGCCTGTATCACGCGGCCTACATTTCGGAGGTCATCCGCACCGGTATCGAGGCGGTTCCACGCGGTCAGATGGAGGCGGCCCAGAGCCAGGGCTTCACCCGTGCGCAGGCGTACTGGTACATCGTACTGCCCCAGACGTTCAAGATCATTCTGCCGCCGCTGTGTAACCAGGCGCTCAACCTGGTCAAGAACACGTCGGTGCTGGCGCTTGTGGCCGGCGGCGACCTTATGTACCGTTCCGACAACTTTGTGAGTCTGTACGGTTACCTGCAGGGATACATCGTCTGCTGTCTTATGTACTTCATCATCTGCTTTCCGCTCGCCATGCTGGTGCAGTGGCTCGAGCGCCGCTCCAAGGAGCGTCCGCGCGGCGTGAGCCTGGCCGAGCTGGGACTCGACAACGTAGAGGAGGCCTAGCGCATGGAAATCTTCAACGCGACCAACCTGCTCTACATTTGGGGCGGCTTTGTTAAGACCATCGAGATCTCGGCGCTGTCGATCTTTTTCTCGCTCATCTTTGGCACGGTGCTGGCGCTCGTTAAAAGCTATGCGCCCCGCCCGTTCCGTATTTTGGTGAGCGCCTATATCGAGCTGTTCCGTTGCACGCCGAACCTGCTGTGGATCCTGTTTATCTACTTTACGGTGCAGGGTTTGGACATTGTGATTTCGACCATCGCCTTTACGCTGTTTACCAGCGCTGTTATGGCCGAGATTGTGCGCGGCGGCCTCAACTCGATTCCACGCGGCCAGTTTGAGGCAGCACAGAGCCAGGGCTTCGGCTTCTTTGCCACCATGCGTTACATCATTCTGCCGCAGACGTTTAAGACGATCATTCCGGCGCTGTTTAGCCAGTGCACGACCGTCATTAAGGACAGCTCGTATCTTTCGGGCATTAACGTGGCCGAGCTCATGTACACGGCAAACGTCGTGATGGCCCACGCGATCGATCTGTCGCAGGTGCTTATGCTCTACGGCCTGGTGTTTGCGATGTACTTTGTGCTCAACTTTGGTATCTCGTTGCTGGTCCGAGCCTACCAGCGCCGTATCGTAGCCGCATAGCCTGGCTTTCCCAAGCACGGCACCTTGCCCCTCAATCGTCGCTTGCGTACATTTAGTACGCGGCGCTCCTCTTTCGGGGCAATCTGCCGCACTTGGGAAACCAGGTCGAAGGCAGGGGCAAAATGAATGTGACAAAGGGACTGTCTCTTTGTCACACAGAGAAAGGAATCGCGATGAGCGATCTGGAGAACAAGAAGAGTCCTGTGGTCATTACCATCGCGCGCGACTTTGGTGCCGAGGGCCACGAGATTGGCCGTATCCTCGCCAATGAGCTGGGGATTCCGCTGTACGATAACGAGCTGCTGGTGCGCGCATCGCTGCGCACGGGCGAGTCGCTCGATAAGATGGCCGCCTACGACGAACGTCTGGCCGTGGAGAACATGGCGTTTCTGCCTGACCGCTATGACGCGCGTTCGTACTCGGACAAGTTGTTCCAAAAGATGAGCCAGGTGATTTTGGATCTGGGCGAGACCGAGAGCTGCATTATCGAAGGCCGCCTGTCCGATTATCTGCTGCGCAACAACCCCAACCACATTGCCGTGCTGGTGACCGCACCCTTTGAGGAC
>CABUTP010000124.1 GCA_902494545.1 uncultured Collinsella sp.
TGCGCGCGCGGCGAGCAACCCCTGGCCGCAGTGGCCAAACGTTAAGAAGACCGACTACGGTCAGCAGGAGGCTATCGCTGCCATGGGCGGCGAGATGCGTGCTTGGGGCGTGGATACGCTCGAGGTGCTGCTGGACAAGAAGGGCGCGGCCGCGGGTCTGCGCGTGGTCGATCTGGACTGGTCGGCGGGAAAGCCCGAGCGCATCGCGGGCTCCGAGCACGAGGTGCCGGCGCAGCTGGTGCTCATCGCCTGCGGCTTTACGGGTCCCGAGCATGGCGTGTTCGATGCGGTGGGCGTGCCTGTTGCCACCGTTGGTCGTCCGCTGCCGGTGATGGCTGCCGAGGGCTCGCACCTCGCGGCCCGCACGGAGGGTGTCGCCGCGGATGCCGCGCCGGTGTATGTGGCGGGTGATGCCCGCAACGGCAGCTCACTCGTTGTGAGCGCCATGGCCGATGCCCTGGCCTGCGTAGCCGAAGTCGCCGAGGCGCTGGAGCTGTAAGGTAGTCATTTAAGAACGTCCCCAATGACTAGTCATTTTTTGTCTAGTCGTTGGGGACACTCTTTGCGAGCGATTTGCTCGTTTGTCGACGTACGGGTGTTCATTTGTTGACTTCTTGGGCTGTGGTCACCTGTTGTTTCTGTGGTGGTTGCGGGCGTTTGCCTCAAATGGGTGAAATGGCTGTCTATGTCTACC
The DNA here is from genome assembly GCA_902494545.1 of uncultured Collinsella sp. Taxonomy (GTDB): domain Bacteria; phylum Actinomycetota; class Coriobacteriia; order Coriobacteriales; family Coriobacteriaceae; genus Collinsella. Next base: position 695 of record CABUTP010000124.1, read on the forward strand.
TGCGGTTTCTTTGCGGTGCGCTCATTCGGTCAAGTGTCCCGTCAAGTGTTTGGTTAGCATCTGGTTTGCAGCCGAAGGCCTATTTTGTCCGTGCTTGCCTCGGCTGCTCGCCCTCCTCGTAAGCTCAAATTGAGGTCCATCAGTTTGAGGAGGATGCCATGACTGACCAAGTTTTTGACCGAGCAGAGCTGGCCGAAGCCGTCGGCAACGATATTGCCGACATGGCTCACTTTTGGATGCTGCGGAAGTTTCAATTCCTGGAGCCGGCGCGCGAGCAGTTCGAGATTATCGTCGATCCGTGGCTCAGCTATTGCGAGGAACCTTCTCAAAACGAAATCATGGCCTACAACATGGCGTTTACCGATTGGCTGCTGTTTGAGCGCCCCTATTACCACGGTAAGACGCTGTTGGAGCTGTATGTGGACGAGCCGCCAGCGTCAATTTCTCCTGCTTCGCTCGGGCGACTTAAGCAGGTGCGTGACACGCAGTATTTTTCGCGCTTTGGCATTTTGGACAAGGACCCTGCGACTGGCATGGTCGTGCTGAAGGACACGCGCACCGACCGTCGCTTTGACGTTTACGACCCACATATCGTGCAAAAGGAGCGCTGGAACGATGGCGCGATTGCGGTGCGACTCGCGTGCGTCGACGATGTCTGGCTGACGGCGGGGCAGCTCTACCTGTATGACATCGCGCGCCTGAGCGACACGGCGGTCGACGGGCCAGGCGCGGTGCATCCCGAGGACCTAGAGGACGGCTTCGATACCTCGTGCATCAGCTTCTTTTTGCGCCTGGTCCGCGACATCATGGGTGCCCAGGGGCGGTACGTGAAGTCGCTCAATATTTACGAGCAGGAATGGGAATAGGGGGCGGGCTGTCGCACCGCCGCCTGTCTATTTGTCTCGGTCTGTAACGTTTAGGGACAAAAAACCGGTCTACCTGTTACAGGTCGAGACGTTTGTCGGCGGCGGCAACGGTGACAATGGCCCATTTCTCCGATGTGGTGGTGATAAAAGTGCCAAATACCGTTCTTAAACATAAGCATGCAACACGTAACACCTTGGCGCGGAATAGGATGCTTGCCAGGCTCACGGAGGCGGCTGAACAAGGCGTGCTGCTTGTGACGCACGACAATGCCGAGCTCATGTGGCTGCGGCGTCATGTGGGAACCGATGATATTGCGGAGCCCGAGCCGTATTTGTTCTGTTTTCAACATGATTGGGATGCGTTGACGCCGGCGGAGCGAGCGCTGCATACCATCAAAGGGCTTGCAGAGTTTCATCCCGATTGGGCGTTTTGGGGTTATGACGCGGCACTTTTGTGGGGTCTGGAGGTGCCGAATGACCTGCTTGGGCCGCGATTTCTTGTTAAGACAGGTTGCTCGGTGCCGCTGAGTGCAGGATGCCGGCTGTTGCGTCCGCAGGCGACGGGTGCACTTGAACAAGTCGACAGCGTGCGGGTGACGCCGTTTTGGCGCACGGTAGAGGATTGCCTGCTGCGCGCGCCGTTTTCGTATGGCCTGGCGATTGCCGATTCTGCGTTGCGAGCAAAGGGCGTATCGCGCGATGACCTGAGCGAGTGTCTCCGCTCCGATTGCGAGGGCAGGCGAGGGTATCGCAGAGCACAGGTGATCGCGTCGTATGCGGACGGGCTGTCCGAAAACGGCGGCGAGTCTCGTTTTCGGGCATTCTTTATTGCATACGGTTTTCCGGTGCCAGAGCTACAGGTGGAGTTCCATGATCCGCTCGATCCGAATCAGGTATTTCGAGTCGACTATTTCTGGCGGCTCGAGGACGGGGCGTGTGTCATCGGCGAGCTCGATGGAAAGGGAAAGTATACCCTGCAGGATGGTGGGGATCGGGAGTCGGTTGACCCATTCGTGGCAGAACGTCAGCGAGAGTCCCATTTGACAATGCTCGGGCACAAGGTGCTTCGGTTTACGTTTGATGAGCTTAAGAATCCGGGGAGGCTGGCTGAAAAGATGAGACTGGCGGGTATTCCGCGACGGGCCGTTTTGGCTGAGGAATGGAGACGCCAGTGGTATGGGCGCTGAGGGGTGCAACTGACGCGGATGTGGTTGTTCCTGCCGAGTTTGTCTCAATCTGTAACAACAAGGGGCCGTTTGGCCTCGTAACTGTTACAGATCGAGACAGAAGGTTGGCTACCGCTAAAAGTTCTCAATCTGTAACATCTAGAGGCCGAAAACCTGTCTACTTGTTACAGATCTAGGCGTTTGACGACGGGGCTGGAGAATATCTCAATCTGTAACATCTACAGGCCAAAATGCGACCTACCTGTTACAGATTGAGACAAACGTTGGACGCGGTGCCGAAAGATCTCGATCTGTAACACCTGGCTGCTAAAACCCGGTCTACCTGTTACAGATCTAGACGTTTTGCTGGAACGGCCGAAGCATCGCTGCACTGTTTCCGTTTGCCCTCACATCTCTCTCGTCCCTCCGTTAACCGATATGTCCACAGCAACCCTGCCGCACTGGGTGATAATGGACAAATGTTCAAGTTAATCGCGAGGGAGGAGCTCGATATGGCGACTGCCGATCGTCCCACATTGTTTATCAATGCGACCGTTTTGGATGGTTCGGAACATATGGAGCCGCAGCCCGATATGGCCGTGGCCGTCGAGCGTGGCATCATCACTTGGATGGGACCGAGCGCCGTGGCCCAAGCTCCAGCGGGGGCCGAGGTCATCGACCTGGCAGGTGCGTATCTCATGCCGGGTCTCATCAATATGCACGTGCATCTGTGCGGTTCGGGCAAGCCGGTCTCGGCGGGCGATGCGGGCGCACTCATGAAGAAGCTCGACAATCCCGTGGGCCGCGCCATCGTGCGCCATATCCTCAAGGGCAGCGCTCAGCAGCAGCTGGCAAGCGGCGTGACTACGGTGCGCGGCGCGGGCGACCCGCTGTTTGCCGATCTGGCCGTGCGCAACGCCATCGATGCCGGCAAGTATCAGGGTCCGCGGCTGGTGACACCGGGAACGGGTGTCACGGTGCCGGGTGGTCACGGTGCGGGCCTCTTTGCGCAGGTGGCCAATACTCCCGCAGAGGCAGCCCAGCAGGTGCGCGACCTGTATGCGCGCGGTGCCGATGTCATCAAACTGTTCGTGACGGGTGGCGTGTTCGATGCGACCGAAGTTGGCGAGCCGGGCGTGCTGCGCATGCCGGTCGATGTCGCCGCTGCGGCGTGCAAGGCGGCACACGAGGTCGGCCTTCCGGTCATGGCCCATGTCGAGAGCACCGAAGGTGTGAAGGCCGCGCTTCAGGCCGGCGTCGACACGATTGAGCACGGCGCTCCGATGACCCCCGAGATCCTGGAGCTGTACCGCGGCGCCGCGGGAACACAGCTCGAGGGACGCGCGCCGAGCGTGACCTGCACAATCAGCCCCGCACTGCCGTTTGTACTGCTCGATCCGGAAAAGACCCATTCGACCGACACGCAAAAGAAGAACGGTGACATCGTGTGCTCGGGCATTATCGAGAGCGCTCGCGCGGCGCTGGAAGCCGGCGTTAAGGTGGGCCTGGGCACGGACTCGAGCTGCCCGTTCGTGACGCAGTACGACATGTGGCGCGAGGTGGCTTACTTTGCCAAGTACGTGGGCGTGAGCAACGCCTTCGCACTGCATACAGCTACGCAGGTCAATGCCGAGCTACTGGGCCTGGGTGGCGAGACCGGCACAATCGAGTGTGGCAAGGCAGCCGATATCCTGGTGACGCGTAAGAATCCTCTGGATGATCTGTGTGCCCTGCGTGAGCCGACGCACGTGATGTGCCGTGGCGATTTGGTGCGCAAGCTCAAGGTGAAGCGTATTCCCGAGGTGGACGCCGAGCTCGACGCGATTATGGCCATGCCAGCCGAAGCGCTTGCCGAGGAGCTGGCCCGCGACGGCGTGGCGTAGACGAGACAAAGGGACAGCTCCGTTGCCGCATACAAAAAGCCGAGGTCTCAACACGAGGCCTCGGCTTTTTTATCGAACAAATACTTAAGATTTGGGACAAACAAACCTGATTTATTTGTCCCGCGTGCGGGCGCTAGGAGCGCGTTTCCATCTTGGCGTGGCACTTGGGGCAGGTGACGCGGATCTTGCCTTTGCCCTTGGGGACGGAGAGCATCTGGCCACAGTTGGGGCACTTGAGGTATGCCGTGGTCTTGCGGCCCTTCCACATCTTCTTAGCCGTGCGTTTGGCACGCTCAAAGTCCTCCTTGCTGGTGCCGGCCGCGCGTGAGGTGCTGGCCGCTGCAGCGCCGCCACCCAAACTGGCGACGAACTTGCCCAAGCCGGGGACATTGGCGGTCGCAGCGACAAAGGCCTCGTTCTCCTTGCGACGTGCATCGGTATTTTTGGACAGGCCGCGCAGCACGCCAATCACGATGACGGCGATGGCAATCCAGCTGAGCCA
>CABUTP010000125.1 GCA_902494545.1 uncultured Collinsella sp.
CTCGTGTTGCGGGTGAAGACGACCTCGTTGGCCTGGGAGGCGCCGATGAGGTCGGCGATCTGATGACGCACCTTCGCGATGGCATCGGTGGCCTCGACGGACAGCGAATACAGGCCGCGCAGGGGGTTGGCGTTCATGCGCTGGTAGAAATCGCGCTCGGCGTCGAGCACACAGGCGGGGCGCTGCGCGGTGGCGGCACTATCGAGGAAGGCGATTTCGGGGTGCTGCTGGAACAGCGGGAACTGCGCCTTGTAGGGATTAGTCTCTATGTCCACGGTGGGCCAGCCGCGCGAAGCCTCGTCGCTGGCGTCGAGCTCCATGGGCTCGGGGGCGGTGCAGGTATCGCATTTTACGTGCTCGGTATCGATCATGCGAGCTCCTCTTCAAAGTTATCGATCAGGTTGTTGCCCAGGCGGACGACGGCGGCGCGGGTGCGCTCATCGGTGGCGGAAAGCGCGGCGTCCTCCAGCTTGGCGCGGATGAACAGGTCCTCGGCGGCGTTTTGGTCAAGGCCGCGGCAGGCGAGGTAGAACAGCTGCTCGTCGCGGACGTGACCGATCGTGGCGCCGTGGTTGCCGGCGACGTCGTCCTCGTCGCACAGGATGACGGGGACGGTCTTGTTGTCGACGCCCTTGTTGGCGAGCAGTACGGTCTCGCGCTCGGTGCCGGTTGCGCCCTTGCAACCGTGCACGAGGTCGATGGTGCCGCGGTAGACCTTCTTGGACGTGCCGGTCAGCACCCCGTTGGCGTCGATCTCGCACTCGGTCTTGCGCCCGCGGTGGCGCAGCTCGTAGTTAAAGTCGCGCACCTGCTCGCGGGCGCCCAGGTAGTCGGTATCGATCGTCACCTTGGCAGTGTCGCCCAGCAGGTCGCCGGCAAGGCCGGTGGCGCTGGCGCCGGCACCCAGGACGGTGTGCTGCACGTTGACGCGCGCGCCCTCGTCCAAGAACAGGCCGGTGTCGTCAAGCGCGATCCAGCTGTCGTCGAGCGTCTGAGTGCAGGTCACGTTGACGGTGGCATACTCGTGGGCGCACACGCGTAGCACGGAACCCACGACGCCCTCGCCGGCAACGGGGGAGTCCAGGGCGATCTGCAGATCGAGCGTCGACTGGGGACGGGCAACGACGTCGATGGCGGCAATCGCAGCCGCTGCGTCGACGCCGCTCACGCGCACAGTAGCCGTGGCGTGCTGGTACGCGGGCACATCGATGACGATGCGCTTGGTGGCGTGGTCGGCCAGGTAGGCGTAGGCAGCCTCGCCCATGCCGGTCTCGAAGGCCTCGGCGGGGGAGAGCTCCTCCTCGAGCTTGATGGCGCCGGCCTGGTAGACGGAGGTGGCGGGCACGTCGAGCTCGGTGTCGGGCGTGATGCGGGCGCGGTCGGCGGCGTCGCCGGGGGCGGAGGCGCGGCGCTCGGGGAAGCGCTCGGCCATGGCGTCCATGGCGGCGTCGAAGGCGTCGGCCGAGCCGGCGAACTGCTCGTCCAGCCCCTCGACCTCAACGGCCTCGGCGGGAGCGGCGGCAAGCTCGTTCGAAAGCTCGAGCTTGGTCTGGTTCATCTTGAGCCAGCCCCATGTGGCGGCCGGCATCGCATTAACCTGCTCGAGTGTGGTTGCAGCGGTGTTGGTTTCCTGTTTCATTATCCGATCGCTCCTTCCATCTCGAGCTTGATCAGGTTGTTCATCTCGACGGCGTACTCCAGCGGCAACTCCTTGGAGACCGGGTTGGCAAAGCCGTTGACGATCATGGTGCGGGCCTCTTCCTCCGAGATGCCGCGGCTCATCAGGTAGAACACCTTGTCGTCGCCGATGCGGCCGATGGTGGCCTCGTGGCCGATGTCGACGTTCTTGGCGCGGATGTCCATGGCGGGGATGGTATCGGAGCGGCTCTGGTCGTCGAGCATCAGTGACTGGCAGCTCACGGTTGCCTTGGAGCCCTCGGCCTTGGGCGTGGCCACGATGGAGCTGCGGAACGTCTGGATGCCGCCGCTCTTGGAGATGCCCTTGGTCTCGACGGTCGCTGAGGTCTCGGGCGCGTTGAGCACGACTTTGCAGCCGGTATCGAGGTTCTGGCCGGCGCCGGCAAAGGTGATGCCGGTAAAGCTCGAGCGGGCGCGACGGCCGTTGAGCACGCTCATGGGGTAGAGATAACCCACGTGGCTACCGAAGGAGCCGCTGATCCACTCGATGTCGCCGTCCTCGTCCACGCGCGCACGCTTGGTGTTGAGGTTGTACATGTTTTTGGACCAGTTTTCGATGGTCGAGTAGCGCAGGTGCGCGCGCTTGCCCACAAAGAGCTCCACAGCGCCGGCGTGGAGGTTGGCCACGTTGTACTTGGGCGCGGAGCAGCCCTCGATAAAGTGCAGGTCGGCGTCGTCCTCGACGATGATGAGCGTGTGCTCAAACTGGCCGGCGCCCTTGGCGTTGAGGCGGAAGTAGCTCTGCAGCGGAAAATCGAGCTTGGTGCCCTTGGGCACGTAGACAAACGAACCGCCCGACCACACGGCACCGTGCAGGGCCGCAAACTTGTGGTCGGTGGGCGGGATGAGCGTCATAAACTTCTCGTGGATGAGCGGCTCCCACTGCGGGTCGTGCAGGGCCTCCTCAATGCCGGAGTAGACGATACCCATCTTGGACGCGGTGTCCTGCATGTTGTGGTAGACGAGCTCGGAGTCGTACTGCGCGCCGACGCCTGCCAGGTAGCTGCGCTCGGCCTCGGGAATGCCCAGGCGCTCAAAGGTGTTCTTGATGTCGTCGGGCACCGACTCCCAGTCGTGCTTTTGGTCGGTGTTGGGCTTGACGTAGGTGACGATGTTGTCCATGTCCAGGCCCTCGATGGAGGGGCCCCACGTCGGATCCGGGAAACGGTTAAAGATCTCGAGGGACTTGAGGCGCAGGTCGAGCATCCACTGCGGCTCGTCCTTCTTGGCGCTGATCTCGCGCACGATGTCGGGCGTGATGCCGGCGTCGAGGCGCTCGAATCCCTCCTCGCCATAGGTGAAGTCGTAGAGGCTGCGGTCGATGTCCGCGACCTCGGTGCGGGTCTTGGTCATTGCGTCGCCCCTTTACGCCTGCTGCTCGGCAGCGGCGGCCTCGGCCTGGGCGCGCTGCTCGGCGGCCTCGCGCTCGAAGGTCTCAAAGCCGTTCTTGTCGATCCAGGGGATCAGCGAGGCGTCGTCCTCGCGCACGATGTGGCCCTTGACCATAACGTGGACGCGGTCGACATCCAGGTGCTCCAGGATGCGCGTGTTGTGCGTGATGATGAGCATGGAGCCGTCGCAGCTCTTGCGGTAGGCGTCCATGCCATGGCTGACGGTGGAAAGGGCGTCGACGTCCAGGCCGGAGTCGGTTTCGTCCAGGATGGCGAGCTTGGGCTGCAACAGCAAAAGCTGGAGCATCTCGACCTTCTTCTTCTCGCCGCCCGAGAAGCCCACGCCCAGCTCGCGGTTGAGATAGGCGGTATCCATGTTGAGCTCGGCCGCGAGCTCCTTGACGCGACGGCGGAACTCCTTGCCCTTCATCTCCAGGCCGGGGCGGCCGGCGATGCTGGCGCGCAAAAAGCTCGACAGCGGCACGCCCGGGATCTCGACCGGGGCCTGGAAGCTCAGGAACAGGCCGGCGCGCGAACGCTTGTCGGTGGTGAGCTCGGTGATGTCCTGGCCGTCAAAGACGATGCGGCCGTTCTGCACGGTGTAGACGGGGTCGCCCATGACCAGGTGGCCGAGGGTGGACTTGCCGGCGCCGTTGGGCCCCATCAGCACGTGGGTCTCGCCGGCGGCGACGTTGAGGTTGACGTTGTGGAGGATGGTATTCTCGTCCACAGAGGCGGTGAGGCCCTCGATGGAAAGCAGCGGATTTGCGCTCATGCTCTTCCTCTCTGTATATTGTGTACTCACGGGTGTACGAAACCCTAGGAATCTTCTCGGAATAAAGTTACTATGGGTTCGGCGTTAGTCAAGGGAAAACCCGACTAATCCACTCGACTTTTCAGATTGTGGGACAAATTCATCGGCAGTGCTTGTCCCCAGCGTTATGGAAGGGTAGGTATGCTCATTTCTTCCAAGGGCCGCTATGCCCTCCGTTTGATGATTTATATCGCAGCGCTTGGTGACGCCGAGGGCAAGATTGCTCTGCGCGAGGTCGCCGACCGCGAGCATATCTCGCAAAAGTATCTGGAGCAGCTGGTTCGTCCGCTTATGAAGGCTGGCCTGCTTAAGAGCGTGCGTGGCAAGGGCGGCGGCTACATGATGGCCAAGGACCCGGCCGAGGTGCGCGCCGGCGACATCCTTCGCGCCGTCGAGGGCAGCACGGCCCCGGTGGCGTGCGATGGCATTGACAACAGCTGCACCCGCAGTGATCTGTGCTCCACCGTTAAGTTCTGGCGCGGCCTGGACGATGTGATCGAAAAGTACGTCGACGGCGTGACGTTGGCCGACCTAGCCGCCGTCCCCGAGATCAACTTCGATATCAAACTGTAGCTCGAGCGCAATTCCTTAAGATTTCGCGGAGGGTTGTTGCCGTTTACCGATGGGTTGTTGTGCAACAAACGGGGAGCTGTAATGCTGAATCCATCTTTGCAAACTGCACTTTAACCACACCAATGCAGGGAGGATGTATGCAACCCAAGCATTCTGCGATTGTTGCGGGCCTGACGCTGGCGCTTTCGTTTGGCGCCGTTGCCGCACCCGCAACCGCTATAGCCGAGGAGCCCACGCCGGGTGTTGCCTCGGATGCCACCGATATCGATAAGGGCCTGTACACCCAGCAGTCTTTCTCGGGCGTGCTGAGGTCGGTTCAGGGTGTTTCGTTTGTCAATGTGACCGACGAGATGAAGTACTTTACCAAGTACGAGAGCCACGGCAATTACAACCAGGCTTTTTCGTATGGCGACGGATACAACGCGCTGGGCTATTACCAGTTCGATCGCCGTTGGTCGCTTATTCCGTTTATGAAGCAGGTCTACAACTACGATTCTGCCAAGTACGGCATGCTTAAGGCTGCGATTGACCGCGGCAGCGAGATTTCCAACGGAAGCAACCCTATGTATGCGAACGGCCAGCTCACCGAGCTGGGCCGCATCGCGCAG